>NZ_JBLWEO010000024.1:0-135457 GCF_048287395.1 Candidatus Electronema sp. PJ
TCGTCGTGATGGATAATGCAGCCTTTCACAAACGTGATGACATTCAGGAGGCCATCTCTTCATGTGGACATCAACTTGAATTCCTGCCACCTTACTCTCCTGATCTTAATCCGATTGAGCATAAATGGGCGCAGGCAAAAGCTCTCAGAAAAAAATATCGATGCTCGGTTGAGGAGCTTTTTATATCGCTACAGCTCGCCGTAAGGCCGAGTATCAGGATACAGCGGGGTCTCGGCGCAGATGCGCAGGGCTGCCTCGCGCGGGGAGATGCCCTCCTCGCGGCTGCGCTGGAGCATGTTTTTGACGATGCGGCGGGTCTTGCGGTCAACGTGATTGAGCACATCCTGCACTGAATGCGACTCGTCCGGCCCAAACAGGCCCTGCATGGAGAGCGAACCGCCGCAGCCTGCGACCATATCGGGAATAAGCAGAATGCCGCGCCGGTGCAGGACGGCCTCGGCCTCGTCGGTCACAGCGAGGTTCGCGCCGCAAGCAATGGCCTTGACCTGCATGGTTTCGGCCTCCTGCACATCAACAGCCCGCTCTATCGCCGCAGGAACAAAGACATCGCAGGATATATTGTAGATGTCTCTCTTGTCACCATACTGAAACTTGCTGGCATCCTGCGCTGATGGAATCAGCCCTTTGCAGGCCGCGCCAGCCAGCAGCGCGGGCAGGTCGAGCGGGGTGCCGTTGATGCTGCACAGGCTGCGTTCCCGGTCGGCCAAGGCGATGATGCGGACTCCGGCCTGATGGAGAAAATAGGATGCGCCTGCGGCCAGACCGCCGAAGCCCTGAATCACCACCCGCGCTTCCGGCAGGGGAATATTGAGGAATTCCAAAGCGGCCAAGCAGGATGCGGCCAAGCCCGCGCCCGAACGCAGCCTGCTCAGGGTTGCGTGTCCGACCGGCTGTTTGAGGAGCTGCACTCGCTCGCTGAAGGCTTCAGGCGTGAAGCCTTGACATTTGGCAATGACCGCCTTGATCGAGGGAATGCCGATGCGGGCGCAGACTGCGTCCAGCTCCGGCATGGTCGTGTTGAGGTCCGGCCCCATCGAATAGCGTTCGAGCAGAAACGGTTTGATCGCCCGAATGAAACGGAACATCGCTTCGGACTTGCCCGGACTTGCAGGATCGTAGTCAATGCCGCACTTGGCCCCGTCCGCCCGGATGCCTGCGATGCGCATCTTCAGGGTCATGGTCGCGGCCAGTTCCTGCACCATCTCGCGGGTCAGGCCGAGCTGCACTCTCATGCCGCCTGCGGCCATGCGGTGGGTCAACGAATCAATGACTAACCAGCCCTTGAATCCTTCCAGCGGGTCAGTGTATTCAACAATAAGTTCAGACTGTTTCATTCCGCTGCCGGACATGGGAAGGTTTATTGGTTATTCTTCGATGCGAATGGGAGTTTCCGCGCTGATCTCGCCTTCATAAAAGGCGCGGATGATCGGCTGCTCAGGATTGACCATCGAAATGATGAAGGAATACATCTTGCTGCCTTTGACCAAGACGGCATCCAAGCCGGTCGGGGTGTCGCGCAGCGGGTCGCCGGGCCACGGCACCACGTGAATGTGGTAGGCCCCGAACATGGTCAGACCGTCGCGCTTGCATAAGTCCATGCACTGCTTGAACTCAAACGGGTCAGTCACCCAGCCGCGCTGATCCATCGGCGTGGTTGAAGGCACGGCGTGCTGCTCCATGAGCTTGTCCATGAAGCTCTTTAATGGCTCGACGTTGCGGGCGTTCTTCTTGACCGGCAGAACTTGACGCACGTGCAGCGCGTCGCCCTCACGCAGTCCGGCCAAGATGCCAAAAGCCCTTTTCACCGGACTCTCACCGGGCAGGAACTCACCGGCCAGCTTTCTTCGGCAATGGGCGATGATGCTGTCCCAGACGGAACGGGGAAGCCGTATCAGGCGTATTTCGTGCTGCCAGCTCATGAAGTGGAGGAAAAGTATATTTAAACTGTCGCTGCCTTGCCGCCTTCGCCTTTCACCACCATGACCGCGCAGCCGACTAAGCCGATCACCCGTTCGGTCGAGCTGCCCATGAGCATCTTGGTCAAACCGGTTTTGCCGTAAGTGCCGACAACGATCAGATCAACGCCTCTACCGCCCGCAGCCTCGACAATCGCCTCATACGACCGGCCCATCGGAGTCAGCGTTTCAACAGCGACACCTTCTTTCTTGCCAAGCTCGACAACCTTGTTGACGTTGGCGGTCGCGTTGTCCTGCTCATAAATGGTGCGAATAGAAGAGAGGGCAATGATCTTGCCGCCGCACTGCTTGGCGATTGCCACGGCTTCCTGCACCGCCGCTTCGCTGTTGGAAGAGCCATCTGTTGCGACAAGGATGTTCTGATAGGTGATGTTTGCTGCTCTGGGCACAACAAGCACCTTGCGCGAGGAATAGCCGATCACCTTTGCCGCCACTTCGCCGAGCAACAGTTTGTCCAGCCATTTTGCGCCGCGCCGTCCGACCACAATCATGTCAACATTCTTTGCTTCTGCTGCCTCGACAATGCACTGATGCGGCTCGCCGCTCGCAAGGATGGTCTCGCACTTGGCCCCTGCCTGCTCCGCCCGTGCTTTGAGCTTCGCAAGATGCTCTTTGGCACTGGCCTCCAAAGACTCTTCAGCAGCTTGCGCTGAGAAACCTTCATAGTCAGCCATCGTCCGCAGTACAGAAATGGCATAAATGGTACTGCCGCACTTTTTGGCAAAGTTGATCGCTTCCCGTACAGCACCTTCGCTGTATTCCGTTCCGTCGGTGGCCAGAAGAATAGTCTGGAGTTTTCCTATCGGACAGCATTGATTGCAGTTCATGATGTTTTCTCCTTGATAGAATTTTGCTTCTTAGCGCATCGCCTGCCAGACGTGGACGGCCTCCAGCGACAGCGTGACTCCCCAAACCAGAATGCTGATGCCCGCTGCTGCCGCCGCAATGTCTTTGATGATGCCGATCTTGGCGTTTTCCTGCGGCTCAAGGAAATCGCAGAGAGCCTCTATGGTCGTGTTGAATATTTCAGCAACCATCATCATCCCAGTTGCCAGAAAGACGATGCTGAAATCAATCCATTGCCGATACCAGAAGCACCAGAGCAAAATTACAGCCGACAGCACGACCTTGTAGGCGACGGCAAAATCATGCAGCACAGCATAACGTGCGCCGGACAAAGCAATCCGCATCTTGCGGAGCGGATGAAAACCTTGATGGCCGGTGCCGAGGAATTTGTTCTGCATGGCTTAACTGTTTGTCTTGACATGAAGAAGCTCTTCAGCCGAGACTTCTATGTCCTTGGCAATCTGCCGCAGGAGGATCGGAGAAATGTCCCTTCCTTGATGGAAGGGAACAGTCGTTGCCCGTCCGTCAGCGTGCCGGAACTGCTTGTGCGAACCCCGCTGCCGCACTTCATGGAAGCCGAGCAGCACAAGCAGACGAATCACTTCCTGCGGTTTCAGCGGAGGAATCTTTGCCATCAAGCGATTGCAATCTGCTGGGTGCCGACAAACTCGGAAGTGAACGAAGGTTCGCCGTCTTCAAGCAGCATTTCGATGACTTCCTTCAGATTCCTGTTCAGCTCATCCAGCGTTTCCCCTTGCGAGTGCGCTCCGGGAAAATAGGGAACATAGCCTACATAAAGATGAGTATCTTTGCAATATTCAACCACAGCGGTAAACAGGCTCACAGCCCCAGCTCCTTATGCACTTTCGCCAATGCCTTGGGCAGGCAGCGGAGGATTTCCTCCACCTGCGTGGCCGGGGTGGGATTGGCTAATTCTCCAGCAGCACGGTTCACGCGGCCAGCAATGCGGCAGGCGAGCAGCGGGCTGCGGCCAGCGTGCATCAGGCCGCTGATCATGCCGGTGATCAAGTCGCCCGTGCCGCCGATTGGCTCCATAGTCTCGATGCTCGGTTCTCTGATGGTGTCAACAATCTCGCCGTCCTGGCAGATGTAATCAACAGCCCCTTTGACAAACATGGTCTTGGTGGCATTGCCGCCCGCGTAGGCCCGTCGGATCAGCTCCGGCACGTCGTCTTCCATATTGAAGATGAAGCCGCGCGTGTACGCCGGATGATCGGCCTTTTCATCCGCCAGAAAGGTGGCCTCGCCGATGTCTGGGGTGAAGACATCATAATATTTGGCATCACCGCCCGCCTTGGCCACATACATGCTGCCTGCGTCAGCAATCATCAGCGGCTTCTCGCGCATGGTGGCAACGGTCGCCAGCACCTTTTTGTTCAGCTTGAGATCAGGCATCACGTAGTGCATGGTCATCACATTGACCCCCATCGTCGGCAGATTCTCCGCGAGATGATTGTAAATCGCCGTGCTGCCCTCGCGCTTGCCAATGTCGCCCGCCACCATGCCCACTGGCATCTCCACGCCGTATTCCTGGCAGATCAGGCTGGCGGCCTTCATCATCGCCTCGTTGCCCCGGTTAATGGGCAGCTCGTGACCGTCAATCTTGATGCCGCGTTCGCTCAATGAGACCGGGCCGATGAGCAGGGGAAGGCGGTCAGCAGGAACCGCGCCGACTAACAGCAGCATGATTACGCTCCAAGTTCCCGGATCATCTCTTCCCGGGCGGTGTTGAGGGAATAGGCGCAGAGGGAGAAGCCGACTTCGTCCGGCGCGGGTGCTTCGTCTAACCGCTTGCCGATCATGGTCGTGGCGAGATAGGGCACGTCCGGGCAGCCGCCGCCGGAGATATTGACGATGATCTTGGTCTCCGCGTCAACGGTGATTTTCATGTTCGCCGCCCTGACCATCAGATACTTGCTGCCGTACCATTTCTTGCGGACAAAGTGCAGCGGCTCCATGCCTTCGGTGGTGATCGGCACCACATCAATCGGATGCAGCTTGACCGCGTTGAGCAGCTCAGTGATAGCCGCCTCTGCTTCCAGCGGGAATTCCACGCTCAGGTCGCAGCCGGTGCGGTAGGCAGGCGGCGGGCTGACCACCCGGATTTTGTAACCCTCGTCACGCAGCAGCTCTTCCACCGCAATGACGGTGGTCGGATGGGCGAAGATCAGCAGACCGCGAGTGACATTCTCGTGCTGAGGCTCTTGGGGCTTTTCCTTTTTTTTGAACCAGTTCATGGGGTATCTTGTTTTTCTAAGGCGATATAATCAAAGATTGTACTTTATCATAAATCGAACAGGCCATAACGATTGCAACTATTTAATCTCAGCATCTATAACCAACATTTGGTGGCCTTTGGCAAGATCAATACGGCGGTCACTTGCTGAGATTATTTTGTCGGTAGGCACAGCTATTAGAGATGACATTTTTTCCCACGGCAGCGCACTAATGGATACGCTCTGAACGCCATGAGAAGGACTCGCAATATTTACTGCATCGCTTTCCGATGTGAATCCAATAAGGATAGGTGAGCTATTTTGTGGATAATGAATCTCGAAATAAGCACTGCCATCTCCAAAACGATTAACAATCTTGTTGGTTAAACTTTCAGTCATACTTCCTTCAGAAAAAGTCATATAAAAAATGGAAACAAAGAAATATGTACCTCTTGGTATTTCAGCGATTGTTTGACCAGATTCTAAAATTTCCAAAGCTCGAAGCTGCCGTCGAGAACGGAGTGATTGCAATATGCTATTAACTTTCTTCTCTTGGATACCATGGACTGCCACAATATTTTCTGCTGAAGTAGGAAACGCTACAGTAGACGATTCTCCCGTCTTCTGCTTCTGATTAAATGCCTGTTGCTGCTTTACCACAATATTTTCTGCTGAAGTAAGAAACGCTACAGTAGACGATTCACCCGTCTTCTGCTTCTGATTAAATGCCTGTTGCTGCTTTATTGAGATCGCGCTATCTGTATTATTCTTCTTTGTATATTGAACCAGCCCCCACAAAACCGATACATTGCTACCTGATGCGGAAGTGAAGTGTGCTAAAGACCACAAAATAACGACACCTAATAATGCTGCAATGAATATACGTAGCAGCCCATATTTATCCAGAAGGCGTGATAAAAATTGATCCATCTGTTATTTGTCTATATACATATAACTGTGTTGATATATGGAAACTTTCCATCTTCTTATCCTGTATAAGACGCAGCCTTCCTCCGATACGCCAGCACCACCGTCAAGCAAAAGATCAACCCAGCCAGCGTGGCAATCTTGCCGTTGAATTCCGGGCCAGCCGAGGTGCTGCGGAGCTGCCAGCTAACGACAAAGGCCGCGCCGGTCAGCATTCCAAAGCAGGTGAGGCCCGCGTCCACATCGCCTTGGCCCGCCTTGATGAGCTGACGGAACGGGCAGCCATCCACAATCACTGCTGCCAAGCCGACCAGCACCATCGCTAAAAAGCTCCAGAGATTGCTGGGATGCGAGCCGGGTTGCTCGGAGAAACCAAGGCTAAAGCTAGCCTGCTCAGTCACACCGAACTTGTGCAGCAGGGCAACAAACAGAGAAATCAGCATGGCCGAGCCAAAGGCGGCAATGATGCCCATGAGCAGAGTTTTCTCGCGGAAAAGGAAGAAGTTGCGCAGGCCACCGGTGATGCAGAGGCCAGACCGCTGCGACAGCGCACCGATCAGCAGGCCGACTGCTAAAGAAATCAACATTGGCGCGTGCTGGGCCGCCGGGCCTGTGGCTCCTTGCTGAATAAACGCAGGCTGAAGCAGGGCGAAAACCAGCAGAAGCAGGCCGATGCCGGGCAAGATGTAGCCGTTTATCAGTGGCAGTTCTTTGTCTCTGTCCAAGACCGACCCGGCGCGGATGTAGCGGCTGCCAAGCCAGATGCCGAACATCAGGCCCAGCAGAGCAGCGATCGCAGTCAAATCGCCAGCGGCCAAACGGAGAATCATCTTGATCGGGCAGCCGATGAAGACCCCACAGCCGACGATCATGAAGAAGCCGAGCAGAAAACGGATGACCGGCGAAGAACCGCCAGTCACTCGGAACCTCCGCATCTTCTTGGCCATCAGGAAGGAGCCGAGGAGGAAGCCGATCAGCTCCGGCCTGATGTAGCTCATGCGACTGACATTGTGCATCTGGAGCGAGCCAGCCAAATTCTCCAGAAAGCAGGAGATGCAGATGCCGGAGTTGACCGGATTGCCAAGCAGGCTCAGGATTACCGCACCCGCACCGAGAACAATGCCAGTAGTAACAGCAAGATCAGGGAATTTCAAACGCGCCATTTATTCACATCCGCCAGCCAGTCGCCGCTGGACGTAAAGCAGTTCATTCAGTGCCCTTTTGATGTCAGGATCATTAGGCTTCAGCGTGACTTCGCGCTGCAATTTGTCTTTTGCTTCCAGCACGTTTTTCTTAATGGCCTTGCCAACAAAAATGGGCGATTTCCGGTCTATGTAGCCTGGTTCATGGTCAATGGCCTGACGGTAGCTGGCCAGCGCGTCAGCAAGGTCGCCGTTGTCGTACTGGAGCTGGGCCTGCCAGAGAAACGAACGAGGGTTGTCAGGATGCACATTTTGCACGTCCTTCAGCTTTTCCATTGCCGCATCGTACTGCCGTTGCTCGGCCAAGGCGGCTACTTCCTGATACAGTACCCTGTCCTGAGCCAGCCGCAGCTCAATCCGCCGAAGCTCTCCCGCCACGCCGCCAGACTCGGCAGCGTTCGGAGAAGCGGTCAGCCGCTGCTGTACGAGCATGAACAGCATGACTACTGTCAGCCCGGCCAGCGCGGCTTTCGTGAGCAAGTCCAGCGGATCGCTGGCAAGAGGGTGAGCAAGATTCATGATGGGCGGACTATATCAGAGAATCCCGGCTCCGGCAACAGCGGCTGTGTAAAAATTACTCAGATCAGCCTTACCGATGACGCTGCCGTCGATTTTATCCAGAACCTTCTCACGAATTTTCGGCTCATCCGCAGTACCCCACCAGTTGTTGGGGAAGGCCATGTCCTTCTCCTGGCCTTCAAGCATGGACAGGTTGTAGTCAGTGTTGTCCGTGATGTTGTTGTCGCTCAGGTGCATGGCTTTAACTGCGTAAAGAATGACCCCTTTGCCGTTGCTGCTGATGGTGTTGAAGCGCACTGGCGCGTAGTCGCAGTTCTTGCCATAAACCCCGAAGAACTCGTTTTTGGTAATCTCGTTGCGGAAAACACTCATGCCGTTTCCAACAATCACCCCGCCGCCGTTCTCGGTGATCAGGTTGTTCAGCACCGGAATGACGCACTTGACCGGGTTGTCCTTGAGGTTCTTGTTGCCAATGGCCGTACCGTTATGCTTGAACTCATTTGCGGCCACCACCACCTGCGAGGAGTGGCAATGCACGCCAGTATCTGCGTGCATGATAATGCAATGCTCGACGATATTGCCCACGCTGCTGTTAAAGTTCAGCCCGCCCCAGTCTCCGGGCTTGGGTGAGGCTTCTGCGCTGGCAAAGGTGATTTTCTTTTTCTTGGTGCCCTGAGCGTAAAGGAGGCCACGCACCAGAATCTCAATCCGAGGCAAATGGTTGTCCTTCTCGATGTGCAGCTTTTCCGGGCCGAATGGTTCAATCTTGGCGAAGCGAACAGTGGTGCCAGGCATGATAGTCAGGGTCGCACCTGCGGCAACTTCGACATCGCCCTTGACCAATATCTCGCCTGACCAGGTAGTGTTCTTGTCAATCACCCCTTTGTTGACCACCGTTTCCGCACTAAAAGCAGGCTGGAAGCTGAGAAACATCGCAGCAGCAGCGGCAAAAAAAGACAGTATGTAGTTCATCGTATCCTCTCTAAAGGGCAAGTTGTGCGCTTAGTGCTTGTCGTAGGGAGCCATGTTGCAGCGTTTGAGCTTCTCCCGGATGATGTCGTACTCGCTGTCCACTGCCGGGGCAAAGCCGTCCAGATGCATCCGCTTCAACACCTTCAATACTTCACCATCGATCAACACGGTCTCGTCTTTTTTCAGATTGAGAGCCAGATTTTTGACCTTCTCCTTCAGCCCCTGATCAACATGCGGGAGCGCACCGATGGTGCAATAAGGCATGGGTTCGCTTTCAGCAATGATGTTATAGTCATCCAGATCGATGATCTCGCTTTTGACCATCCGGTCGAGGTCAATACGCGGTGCGGCACCCACGTCGTATTTGCCGTATTCTACGCCATACATGATCTTGTCATGCTTGAGCGAGCCAGGCGGAATGTCATAACGGGCAAGGTCGGTCTCTGGGTCTATGCCGTTATCCAGCAGCATCGCATACTGGGCCATGTAGCCGAACGGAGCCAAGGCCGGGCCGAAGAGCACAGTTTTTCCTTTGATATCAGCAATGGTCTTAATGCCGCTTTCCTTGCGGGCTATTAGGGTACCGGTGGCTTTGTGGCCGTTTCGCCCCTGTATATCTACTCCCAAGAAATCGGCCTTGTGCCGTTCCTTCAGTACCACCGCGACTGCCGAGTTGACGTGAAAGAAATCAAACTCCTTGTTCTTGGCTGCCGCTTCTACATCAAAGGTATTCTTTAATACCATCTCCACCTTGCGACCGAGCTTTTCGCTCAGATAGGCGGTGAAGGGGGCAAAGCGCTCAGAGGATAGCTCGCGGCTATCACAGATCATATAGCAGAAGCGGAGCGGCGGCTCGGTACTTTCCGCAGTGGTCTTTTTTTCCTGTTCGCCGCTGCACGCCTGGAGCGAGAGTACGGCAGCAGCGAGCAAAAGATAGTACTTAATCTTCTTCATTGTTTTCCTTGGGGTGAGAAAGGGGGATTCAGGGCTGGGTGATCAGCTTGATCTCGTTCTGGACAGCAGCAGCACCTTCTGGGCCGGGAGCTAGCTCGCCTGCCTTCTTCAGGGCAGCTGCGGCTTGTTCAGCCTGCTTGAGCTGCTCATAGGCTACAGAAAAATGCACATGCAGCAGAGCATCCTTGTCGTTGATCGCCAAGGCCTGCTCAAGATATTTCAGAGCCTCGTCAGCCTTTTTCTGTTTGAGAAGAACAAGGCCCATGCCGTCCAGCGCATCGAAATTCTTTGCATCCTTTTTCAGTACGCCTTCCAGCTCCTGCACCGCCAAATCGAGCTGCTTGGTGCGGAAATAGGCCATCGCCAGATTGTTTTTGGTTTCTGTATCCTCAGCATCCATGTACAGCAGCATCTTGTACTGCATGATCTGCACGGAGTCAGGCAATTTGGAGATATCTCCGTGCGCAGCAGCTGAACCGACGGAAACCGCCAGTAGAAAGAGAGTGAAGAATAATTTTTGCATAGTCTTCTCCTCTCAGATCAGTTTCTGTGCTTTAAGGATATCTTTGGCCGCTGCTGCCGGATCGCTGCCTTGGCTCTTCTGGATCATCTCCTGCACAAGGGCATCAGTGACCATGCCGCTCAGTTTATTGATCACTCGGTCCAGCACAGGGAATTTGCCCAAGGCCTCACGGGGAGAGACAGGCACTGCCACTGAGGCCTCAGCCTGCTGCGCCACTGGCCCTTTGAAGGCAAAAGGCTTCAGCCAGACGATATTTTTGTTTTCTAAATAGAATTCCTTGGCCTTGCTGTAGGCTGCCTGCTCGTCTTGGGGCTGTTCGCCGCCCATACTGACCAATGCAGGCTTGAGGTACTGAATACAGACATCCGTGGCGCAGGTACCGTCCGCGCTCTGCTGCTTTTCCACCAAGTTAACCGTAGTGCCGGTGCGCTCATTGATGTAAGTCGCCATCAGCTGCCCTACTGCCTTCTGCTCTGCCGAGCCATCAATGGAAAGATTGAGAATTCGGCCCACACAGCTATGACCAGGGGGGGCAGCCAGGGCAGTCAGCAGGACAGAGCCTGAAAGCAGGGCTGCAAATTTTTTCGCCATTGTTCTCCTCACTTTTTTGTTGAATGCATCAAAGCAGGCAAGCAACTTGCTCAAGTCCTGCCCTTTTGTTCCTGGAATTAGAAGGGAATTCCACAAGTCACCCGGTAACTGCCAAAGGTGGCGCGACAGTATTGTTCAGAAATAGCATATCATTTACAGCCAGTCCAGAAATTTCCACCAGAAATAATTAACCGGTAGGAGGACGAAGACGGTGATCAGGGCCAATGGGACGCAGATCTTGGCGGCATCTGCGAGTTTTTGCCCGGAAAGCTGAAGACCTACCACAATTGGTGGCCCCTGATAAGGCAGCAGCACCGTGGCGAAACCTGTCACCTGCATCATGAGCAAGGCTTTGACCGGCAGACCAGTGGCCTGAGCCAGGCTGTCAGTGAGCGGGGTGAAGACCGCAGGCACCGCAGGCAGGGTAGTAATGACCCCGGTGAACGTAGAGGCTAAACTGACAGACATGTAATTTATGAAATCCTGCTCCTTGGCTAAAGGCAGCAGTTTCAACAGGGCAGTTGCAAAGGTATGGTCTAAGCCAGTCTTGCTGATCATGCCGCCTAAGCCGAGGATACCGGCAGTAAAGACCATGGAAGCCCAGTTCAGCTTCTGATTAAACTGTGTCGAGCTGACTATATCAATGCCGGGCAGCATCAAAAAGAAGGCTCCGCCCAAGGCGATCCAGGCCGGTGAGATATGATGGAGAAAGTCCGTAATCCACAGCACAAGCATGAGCAGCAGCACAGCGGAAAGAATGATCTCGTTGCGGGTTAGCGGGCCAGAGCTGTGCTGATTTTGCTCAAGCTGCTCGACTGGCTGATCTCGATAAAAAAGGATGATCAGGGTCGCGATGATCACGGCCTTGGCCAAAGTCAGCAGCGGGAAATGGAGCAGCAAATACGGGCCGTAGAGCAGAGAAATTTTGTACTTCGTCTCAGCCATGCCTGCCAGCACCACATTAGGTACATTGGCAGGCAGAATACCAAAGGCGGGGATATAAGTACCAAGGATAACAGCCAGCATAATCCCTGTGCGCCCCTTTGTGCCTTCCTTGAAGCCGAAGTGATCGGCGATAGCCAAGGCAATAGGGGTCAGGAGAACGATTCTGCCCATCGAGGAAGGCATCAGAAAGCTGAACAACACCACTGCGGCAACCAAGCCGCTGATGATTTTCAGGTAACTACCGTGCAGCCGGGTGGCTGCATATTTGCCTATTCTGTCACCTAAGCCAGTAGAGCTGATCGCTGCGCCGACAATCAAGCCGCCAAAGACGAGCCAGACCGCTGCTGAGGAAAATCCCGAAAACACTACCTCTGGCGGCGCAACAGCAAAGAGCAGGGTCAGCAGGAAGAAGAGCAAGGCTGTGAGATGCTCGGGAATGAGCGCAGTGGCCCAGAAGGCAAGGATCAGTACGGCAATGCCTGCTGCCTTGGTCATGGCGGCAACCGGAGCGAGCTGGAGCAGAACTACTCCGGCTATGGCCAGAGGCGGGGCAAGAAGCCGGAAAGAAGACTTGGCTGGCTGGCTGGGTTGGCTCATGAGCTGGGGGAAAAAACAGTTGCAGTTTGCGCAGGGATCTGGGTAAAAAATAAACAGGTACCCTATTACTACCCTGCCGCTGCGGCCAAGGTCAAGCAAGAAATTGTGCAGCGGAAAGAGAGAAACAGGTTGCGGCAACCAGGCATGATTGAGTAAGAACACCCCGCTGCTGACGATGAGGTGCTGTTGCCTGTCTGCTGAGAATAACGAAAACCCATGAGAGCTATGCCCGACTTTTTCAACCGAATGAAAGCGCATCATGCTGGGATGCTCGCTGTTTTTTTTCTGATTGCCCTGCCCGCAGCCGTGTTCATGATCCGGTGCCTGCCTCCTGAATATAAGGTCAGCTCCAGCATTCTGATCCGGCAGGGCAAACGGCAGGTCAGCCCGGACATGAAACCAGAGTTGACTGTGCTGCACAGCGATGCGTTAGCCGAGCAGGTGTTGGCTGCTGTTGGCGCAGAGCAACTTTTCCCTCAGGCAAGCCAAGGGGGCCGGGTGCAGCAGTTTCAGCAGCGGTTTCGGGTACAGCCAGTGCAGGGAGCTGACCGTATTGTCGAAATCACCTTCCAGCATCCTGAGCAACAATTGGCGGTTGAGGTGGTCAGTGCAGTGATTAGGCTGATTGGGCTGGAGCTGAAGAAGCTGAACGAACCGCAGGCTTCCCTGCTTGAGGAGGAGCTGTTGCTGCACCGGCAGCAAATGCAGCAGGCGCAGAATGTCCTGGCCATGTTTCGGCAGAACAGCCGCCTGTATAGCGATGATTGGCAGATGCAGTATCTTGAGATCAAGCGCGGCAGGTTAGAGGTCGTGCTGGAGGAGGAAACCCGGCAGGAGCAAGAGTTGGCCGGAGAGCTGGCCAAGCTGCGGCAGCAGTTTGCCGCTTTTCCTGTGGGCGATGCAGAGAGCAAAGAGGAGTTTCTGCAAATGAAGCTCTACCGGCAGGAGATCATGCGCAAATACGACGCGAAAGAGCCGCTCATTGCTTCGGTTGAGGAGCAGCTTAAGCTGCTGCGGCAGCAGATTCAGGCGGATAAGGCGGTGGAGCGTTTGGTTGACCAGATTGCTCAGGCCAGTGCCGCCCATGCCGAGCAGCAGGGGGCCAAGGAGGCAGTGCAGCGGGAGCTAAATCAGATAGCGAGGAGCCTCCAACAGCAGGCTGAACAGAAGAAAGTCTTCAGCAGTTTAGAGGCTGAGGTCGAAGAGAGCCGGACGCGCTACGCCCAGCAGCTCAACAAAGTGGAGGAAATACGGAAAGCAGGCATGAAAGAGGGCTATGTAACGGTGATTGAGCAGCCTGAACCCTCTGAGCCGGTCAGACCGAAGAAGCTGCCCCGTCTCGCAATGGCAGTATTTTTCGGCCTGATCGGCAGTTTGCTCTATGGCTTTTTTCGGCGACTACCAGGAAAAAACCAACTCTGATGTCTGTTACTTTAACTTGAACTGCGGCTGCGTACCTGGCAGTACGTGACTGCCGGAAAGGTTCTGATTCAGAGATTCCTGTGCCTTCTGATTGATAGCGGCCTGGATGGCTGGATCAAGTTTGACATTGGAAAGAGCTGCATCAAGCTGCAAGCCGCCTGGTTGAACCATTTGCGGGGCTGAATTCCCGCTAAACACTTGCTGGGGCACAACCGAAGGAACAGCTGTCGGCATAGCCTGCTGCATGGCCTGGTCTGGCATCTGGCTAGCAGGGGCTGCACCTTGTACTTGCTGCTGCATCTGTTGCATCATCTGCTCTT
Organism: Candidatus Electronema sp. PJ; assembly: GCF_048287395.1. Classification (NCBI taxonomy): domain Bacteria; kingdom Pseudomonadati; phylum Thermodesulfobacteriota; class Desulfobulbia; order Desulfobulbales; family Desulfobulbaceae; genus Candidatus Electronema; species Candidatus Electronema sp. PJ. The sequence continues at coordinate 14,053 of NZ_JBLWEO010000024.1, forward strand.
GCATCTTCTGCTGCATGCCACTCATGTCTGGCATTCCCGCTGCGGCCTGCTGGGGTGCCCCGCCTTGCATTTGCGCGGCAGGCGATGCGCCTTGCATTTGCTGCATCATCTGTTGCATCATTTGCCCCTGCATTTGTTGCTGGATACCACTCACGTCAGGCATGCCACCAGGAACTTGTTGGCCCCCGGCTGGAGCTGCTTGCGGCATGGCTCCGCCTTGCATCTGGGCCGCAGGGACTGCCCCTTGCATTTGCTGCATCATCTGTTGCATCATTTGCTCTTGCATCTTCTGCTGAATGCCACTTACGTCCGGCATTCCGGCTGCGGCCTGCTGGCCACCGGCTGGATCTACCTGCGGCATGGCTCCGCCCTGCATTTGCGCGGCTGGTGCTGCGCCTTGCATCTGTTGCATCATCTGCTGCATCATTTGCTCTTGCATCTTCTGCTGGATACCACTCACGTCAGGCATTCCACCCGGCATTTGCTGGCCTGCTGCCGAAGCTGCTTGCTGTCCACCCAGCGGCTCAAGATTGCCAGCACCCTGCGCATCGTTATACTGCGCTACTGCGGCGGTACTGGCCAGCAGCAGGCAACATGCTGCTGCCGTTCCAAGGGTGAATCTAGCTGCGGATTCTTTCCTGTTCATGTCGTTCTCCTTTTTTCTCAATGAGCTGCCGTGCCGCCCCCGGCCCGGCAAGATGTTGCCTTCTTTTATATCGTAAAAAAGCCCCAGCGGCAATTCTGTTTGTCAATCTGTTTCTCTGCGAACGGGCCAATATATCGAGCTGAAGTGAAAATCATGTAGACGCAGCTCTCTTGCCAGGAAAACAACAACCACGCCAGGCTCTGCACGGCTAAAACACTCCTTTTCTGCTCGCTTGCACAGGAGTTCGGCTCGGCAACAAAGGAGTTGGAGTCGGCCAAACTCCTTTGCGGCTTGGCCAGACTCCTTTCTTAGTCGGCCAAACTCCTTTCCAAGTCGGCAGAACTCCTCTGCGGCCAAGCCAAACTCCTTTGTGGCTTGGCCAGACTCCTTTCTTGCCGAGTACAACTCCTTTCCTACTCGGCCAAACTCCTTTGCGGCCAAGCCAAACTCCTTGCCAACCGAGCAGCATTCCTGCCCAACTTACTTCGTATCGCTCATCTTGAACTGCTCGGCCAGGCTTTGCCACACCTGCACGCCGCCTTCTAAGCCAAGTTGCCTGGCTAATTGCTCCAAACGCTGCAAGGCTTCGGCGCGATTGATTTGTTTTGCCAGCAGATACGTCCACGCCCAGGTTTGCAAGGCTCTTTCCTCGTTGCCCTGATCGCTGTAGAGGTGGCCAATGTTGAACAGCGTGATGCACATCCCAGCGGCATCGCCAATCTCCTGCTGAATGGCCAGGGCTTGCTGGCGATAGTCGAGCGCGGTCTTGGTATCGCCTTGGCTACGATAAAGTCCGGCGATATTATTGAGACTTGCGCCCTCGCCCTGCTTGTCGCCCAGTTCTTGCCAGATAGCCAGCGACTGTTGGAAATAGTTGCGTGCAATGTCATAGTTGCCTTGGACATCGTAAATCAGGGCAAGGTTATTCAGCGTGGTGCCTTGGCCTTTCTTATCATTGAGTTCCTGCCTAATTGCCAGTGCTTGCTGGAAAGCAGCGAGGGCAAGCTCCTCATGACCTTGGGCATGATAAAGCACCCCGATGTTATTCAGGCTTGCGCCCTCGCCGGCCTTGTCACCAAGTTTTTTTCTGATGGTCAGAGCCTGCTGAAGCGCATTGAGGGCCAGTTCTAATTCGCCTTGGACATGGTAAATGGCCGCAAGATTGTTGAGACTGGTGCCTTCACCCTGTTTATCATTGTTTGCTTGCGCGATGACCAGAGCCTGCTGGAAAGCAGCCAGCGCGGTGTCGTATTGGCCTTGGCTATGATAAATGGCCGCGATGCTGTTCAGGCTTGCGCCTTGGCCCTGCTGGTCGCCAAGTTCCTGCTGAATGGCCAGGGCCTCTTTATGGCAAGGTAGCGCGTCGTCCAAATGGCCAAGGGCTTCGTGCAAAGCGGCCACATTATGCAGCAACTGGGCGCGATAGGCGTTGCGTTCCTGGTGTTCAGCCAGCAGCACAGTCAGACTGTGCAGTTCAGTGTTTGATTCGACGGTCATCCTCAGTAGAAAGGCGTTGTTCTCAAGGCCAAGCCCGTCCAAAAGCAGCAGGAGCGGTTCTGGCTCATTCGGTCATAAGCTGGCAAGGGTGTCACAAGGTAGGCAAAGAACTTCATCTGACTTGACTTACCCTTATTTGCCGGAAAAGTCAACGCCATGCAGTTTTTCCCCAAGTCCAGAGTAGCGTTGGGTTCTTGCCCGCACAGTTGTCGCGAGAATTTCTCGATCTGCACAGAGAATCAGCTTGGTCCGAGCGCGGGTAATGCCAGTATAAAGCAGTTCGCGGCTGAGGACGCGGCTTGTTTCTTCTGGTAGCAGGAGCAAGACCTGTTCAAATTCTGAGCCTTGGGCCTTGTGCACCGTGACGGCATAGGCGGTTTCATAGTCAGGCAGGAGCGAGGGCGTGACTGGCTGCAAGGTATTGTCTGGCCGCCGGAACCAGGCTTTTAACTGCCCGCTCCGGTCGCGCCAAAGCAGGCCCGTGTCGCCGTTAAACAGCTGGAGGTCGTACTGATTGCGCAAAATAATGATGGGCCTGGCCTGATCTTGGTTGCGCATCAAGCCCGCCTGGCGCAAAACCGCAGCAGCCAGGTTATTGATCTCCTCCGTGCCGTTTGGCCCTTTGTGAACAGCGCAGAGAAAGCGGAATTTTTCCATGGCGGCAAAGCCCTGTTCCAGCGAAGCTGCACTTGCCATCTCCCGAAAACCCCGCAGGATCTGCGCCCGCAACCAGACCTCCCGCTCGGGGCCTCTGCTCTGTTCAATTTCTAAATCTGGCCAACCTGCGGCCAAGACCTGCTCAACTTCTTCAACCGAACCACTGTTCACGGCTGCGGCCAAGGTGCCAATACCGCTGCTGCCCTGGAAGCGATGGCCTTTGCGCAGCAGAATGCAGGAATCAGCCAGCGGCCCGCCTGGCTTGGCAACAGTGTGCGGGCAGTTGCCCATGAGCAAACGCAGCTGCTCGCCGAGTTGCGCTGACCAAGCTGGCTTGCCATCGCCGCAGAGATCGGCAAAAAGGCTGCCTGCCTCGACTGAGGCTAACTGGCTGCGGTCGCCAAGCAGGATCAATCTGGCCTGTGGCGGCAAGGCTTCTAACAGGGCAGCCATCAGCATCACGTCAATCATCGAGGCTTCATCAACAAGCAGCAAGTCAAGATGCAGTGGGTTGTCGCGGTTGTGGCGAAATTCATTCGTGCCAGGTCGTGCGCCAAGCAAGCGGTGTAAGGTCTGGGCCTGCTCTGGCATGTTGTGGCCCAAGCCGTCTGGAAGCGACTGGCGGGCCGCCCGAATCGACTCATCAAGCCGAGCAGCAGCCTTGCCAGTGGGTGCAGCCAAGGCCATACGGAGCGGTTTGTCGCCGCAGTGCAAGGCTTGCAAGAGGGCAAGAATGCGGGCGGCTGTGTAGGTCTTGCCAGTGCCTGGCCCGCCGGATATTACCAGCAACGGCTTGAGCAAAGCTAAAGCCGCCGCAGTTTGCTGGAGATCAGGCTCGTTGTTATCGTTGTTGCGCGGAAAAAGCCGAGCCAAAAGAGGAAGAGCAGCCTGCGCATCAACCGTGCTGATCTCCCTGGCTCGGCGGCGAAGGTCAGCGGCCAGCAGTTCCTCGCAGCAATGAAAGCGGTATAAGTAGAGCCGATTCTGTTGATCCAGGATCAGAGGCGCAATTTCTCCTGGCTGACCAACTACCCCGCTGGTTAGCAAGCTGTTACGCCAGCGGGAAGGGACGGGCAGCAGGCTCGGAGGGAGTGCAGCGGGTAAAGCAGCGTTCTGGGCCAAAGGCCAGCAAACGTGGCCACTACCCACAGCGGCACTGGCCAGAGTTGCAGCTAGGAGCACCTCTGGAGCTTTCCGGCTCTGGCCTTTAGCCACTTTGCTGACCTGCTTTTCTAGGAAGAGACCAAGGTGCAGATCAAGCCGCCGGATTTCCCCTTGCTCGCAGGCTTGTTCTAAGAGAGAGCGGGTTGAGCGGATCATAGTTCTTCCTCCTCAGCTTGCAGTTTTGCCACAAGCCACTGCGCAAGCAGCGGTACGCAGAAGACCCAGCCGCCGTTCTCCTGCATTAGAATCTCCTTGCGCAGCAGACCAGGCGCGGCTGTTATCAATTCCTGAGGGATTGGCTCCGCCTTGGCCACGGCAGCAAGCAGGCTGCGCTGCTGCTTATTCAATGCCTGCCAGAACTCATCAAAGTAGTAATGCCCGTGCTCAAAGGCAGCAGGTAGAATCTCCTCCACATCGCTGACCTGCGCGGCCTTGGCTTTCTTCCGGTTAAGGTGGTCAACGACCTCTTGGCAGAGCAGCTGGGTGAGATACGGCTGGCCTTGAGTGAGCTGCCAGACCGCTTCAGCCGCAGCCGGTGGCCAGATATCCGGGAACTCCTCCACTGGCGAGCGGATCAGCGCAAGTGCGTCGTCCCGGTCAAGGAAGCTGATGCGCAGGGTGCGGGTGTTGATCAGGTAATCGCTCCAGTACGGAGCCAGCTCCTCTGGCGTGTGCGCACCGGCAAGGAGCAGCGTCCAGCGGTTGCGGTGCTGGATGATATGGCGGAGGAAGTTGAGCGGGGCGCGGCTGCCTGTCGTAGTAATCAGTTCTTCCAAGCGTTCAAACTCATCTAAGCAGACGAGGAAGGTCTTGCTGCTGGCTGCCTGCTCGACCGCATCCAACCAGCCAAGCAGAGCGGCGAATGGATCGCGGCTCAGGTTGTCCTTATCAGGGGCGGGCAAGTCTAACTGCTGCACAGCGCGGGCGGAAGCAATAAGCTGTTCGGCAAAGAGCTGGGCAAAGCCGCTCAAGGTGCTGGACGCAGCTATGCCTTGGCAGTCAACAAAGAGCGGCAGGATGTCCGAAGGCATTTGCTTGGGTAGATAGTTGAGGGCCGAGCTTTTGCCGGTGCGTCTGCCGCCGTGCAGGGCCAAGGTGGGCCGCTGGGCTGAGAGCGTCAGGCTTTCGATCTGGAGGAAGAGGTCGCGGCGGCCTTTGAACAGGTTGCCTGCTCGGTTCGGGTCTAAGGCCGGGCCTGCCAGATACACCTGCGGTATTTCCTCGCTGCGCTTGGCGGATTCCCGCAAGGTGCGGCGTTTGCTTTCCAGGAGCCGCAGCCAATGATCCAGCACACCACCAAAGGTTGTAGCTTGGCGGGCAGAAGCAGCAGCCAAGCCAGTGCGCAGGCGGATGATCTTTGCGCAAACCTGCTCCAGCCGCTGTTCTTGGCGAAAGACAGAGCTGGCCTCCAAGGCCGCGCTGACATCCTGCGAGATATCCAGGCAGTCTTGCAGCTGCTGGCTGGCGAACTTGGCAGGCAGCCAGTCGAGCTGCTCGCGCACAGCAGCAATGTTCTCTGCTTCCTTGCAGCGGCGGAACTCCTCCACGGCAATGGCGACGACCGCTTTGCCTGCGGCCTTCTGTTGATTGGTGGAGGTGATGAGGTAATCAATAGTCTGGCGGGCAGCAGCCTGGTTCTCCTGATAGGCTTCGGCGATGAGGCCGGGAAGGAAAGGCAGGGGGAAATAGATAATCTGGTCGAGCTGCGTGGGCATCAAGGGTAGCTTGGCCGTAGCCTTGCCCGGCCAGAATCTGAGCGGGAACATCCACAGCACCTCTGGCAGCCAGCAATACACCCGCAGTATACCGAGTATAAAGAATGCCACGTTTCCAGTTATGCCTCCCGTAATGCCAAACACCGCCACGCCGACCGCATCCGCTAATGCCACTCCTAATACTACGCCGAATGCCACGCTGGCCGCTATTCCTAACGCTACTCCTAATACCACTCCTAACGCCACGCTGACTGCCACACTTCCTACCACGCCAACTGCCATGGTTCCCCCTATGCCTCCCGCAATGCCTGCCGTCACGCCTCCCATCACGGCTAGTGCCGCTTTTGTAAAAGGATCAGCGACAAGCTGCTTGAGCAATACCGCAGAAGCGACATACAGTACCAGTGCCGCGATAAACAGTATCCAAGCCGTTTTCTCCTCCAGCTTTCTTCGGATGGCTCGGACAACGATCTGCCCCAGCAGCCAGCCTACCAGAAACAGACCGCTCAACCACCAGCCGAAGTACAATATATCAGGCCCAGCAACAAGCCGAGACACGCCTTCCGCCAGCAGCACATACAGGAAGACTAAAACAATCGGTACCAGCGCACTCAGCCACCAGCCCTGCTCATCGTAACGCTTCAGGCGTGGGTTGGCCTTGGCTGCTGCCGAACGGCGGTAGAAGTTATCCCTATAGGGATCGGTAATCTCTGGGCAGATGCTCTGCACGTGCTGCTTGAGGGTGTAGGGCTTGAAGTATATCCAGTACAGCAGCTGGAGGCATTCTTTCACATATTGCATGGGGTGTTCCTTGGTTGGTGCGGAATGTTTGGCCTTGCGAACGCCATGTTCTTTGCTTGAAATACCGCGTTTCCTGCATCGAATGCCTTATTGCCAATAGGAAACGGCTCGTTGCCAGCAGGAAATACCTCATTCCTTGTTGGCAATGCCTTACTCCTTGTTCCAAACGTCACGTTTCCAGCATCGAATGCCTCGTTGCCAACAGGAAATGCCTCATTCCAAGCTGGCAATGAGTCATTCCCTGCTTCAAACGCCTCATTGCCAACAAGGAATGCCACGTTTCCGGTTGGCAATGAGGCGTTTGAAGCCCGGAAAAGCAGCTTCTATTTCCCGATGATCAGCTTCAGCAGCCAATCCAGCACATCTTTCGGGGGCATCTTGCCAGTCAGCAGGGCATAAGCCAGCCCGGTCAGCACGAGCAGCGGTAGAACAAGTGTCAGCAGAATTTTCCTGCACCTCTCCGCATCATCGGCCATTATCCCCAGAGCACTCCGGTATCCCTGCGCAATTGCTTTTATCGACAATGGACGATTCCATAGGCTTTCTTTCTTCAGCTGTTCGCTCTGTGCCGCAAATTCCTTCTTTACCCAAGCATGGTTCTTGCCGTCCCGCTTGGCTTCAAACAGCACCCGTCCTGCAAGCTGGAGCAGATACGGATGCCTGCCGCCCCACTTCCTGGCCAGCGCGCGTTCTTCTAGCTCTAGCGCAGGCGCAAGCGGACTGGGCAGCAGAAGCAGCTCGTCCGCCTCCTCATCCCTGAACTCGCCCAGCCGCAGCAAGTAGGCGTTATTGAACGCATTGGAAGTTAGCTTCTGCTCTTTGACATACACAACTACTGGCTTGCGGCTGGCAACGATGAACATCAATCGACTGGTATCCATCAGGCCCCGCAGGTGATCAAGGAAGCGGTCGCCAAACTGCTCCTTGCGCTTCAGCAGCATCTCGAATTCATCCAAGCAGAAGACCGGCAGTAAGCCACGCCCAGCCAGCAGAGCAAGGGCAGCGGTAAAGTCCTGGCAGGTGAAGGGAGAGACGGTAAGCGCGGCTGCAAGCTGGCTATCTTGAGGCAGGTCTGGGCGGGCCAGCAGCAGCTTTGCCAGAAGCTGAAAGAAGGCATCTTCAGTCGGCGGATCAGCTTCCTGAAAGTCAGCATAGAACACAGCAAAGCGGGCAGGTACGTCCACCCGCTGCTCCCAAGTCCGGTAGAACTGCCAGAGCAGAGACGACTTGCCAATGCGCCGCTCGCCAACCACGTTGACGCTGACTGGCTGCACACCGCTCATCCGGGCCGCAAGGGTGCGTAGCTCATCCTTGCGGCCAACAAAGAGCAGCGGATCGATAATCTTCGGCCCAGCGATAAAGGGGCAGGCTAGGCTGCCTGGCGAACGCGGGGTTCTCGTAAAAATCATGGCTGAGTTGCTCCTCCTTCAGGGCTATGCTGATTGCCAGTTCTCATCAGATCGTCTTGATCTTGCAGGACTCTGTTCCGTGCAACAAGTATTGCTTCCCACTTTTTTTATTTCTCGAAGAAATTCTATTGATATTTTGCCAGTTATAGTGTACCACTTATGGCTGCTTCTAAACAATGCACCAAATTGGCAGAACGTTGTTGGAAAAATCATGACATTCAGTGACTCCTGGGATGAAGCGATCAACCGGGTGCGCGAGGCCGCCGACATCGTGCAAATAATTGGCGAGCATGTCCAGTTACGGCGAGCCGGAGGGAATTTCACCGGACTCTGCCCCTTTCATGGCGAGAAGACTCCCTCTTTCTCGGTGAACCAGCAGCGGCAAACCTACAAGTGCTTTGGTTGCGGCGAGTTTGGGGATGTCTTCACCTTTCTGATGAAATATCAGAATCAGACCTTTCCTGAAACGTTAAAGGCGTTGGCCAGCCGTTACCAGATTAGCCTGCCTGAACCCAAGTTGAACGAAGTAGAGCAGGAACGGCAACGGCGGCGGGAGTTGTTGTACAAAGTCAACGAGGCAGCAGCGCGGCTCTTGCATGAACACCTCCTCAAAGCACCGCAGGCAGAACCTGCCAGGAAGTATCTGCACCAGCGGGGAGTGCCGCCAGAATTCGTGGAACAGTATCAGCTGGGGTATGCCCCGGCTCAGTGGGACTTCATAGCCTCCCGGCTGACAGCCAAATTTCCAGTAGAGGCAGTTGAACAGGCTGGACTGATCGTGCGGAAGCAGCAAGGTGGCTGGTATGACCGTTTCCGCGACCGGGTACTGTTTCCCATCCTAGATTTGAGCGGCAAGGTCGTAGCCTTTGGAGGTCGTATCCTCGGCGAAGGCCAGCCCAAGTACATGAACTCGCCAGAGAGTCTGGTTTTCACAAAGAGTCGTTTGCTCTTTGGTCTGCACCAGCACCGAGAGGCCATTCGCAAAAGCCGTCGGGCTGTTGTGGTTGAGGGCAACTTTGATTTGCTCCTGCTTGACGTGCATGGCATCGGCAATACAGTTGCGCCGCTGGGCACTGCTCTCACCAAAGAGCACGTCCGCACCTTGCGCAGCTATTGCCAGGAAGTGGTCTTGCTGTTTGATGGCGATTCTGCTGGGCTAAAAGCCGCCCGTCGCTCTATTCCGTTCTTTCTCAGCGAGCAAGTAGAGGCTAAAGTGGCCCTGCTCCCGCAAGGGCATGACCCTGATTCTTTAGTGCGAGCCAAAGGAGCGGCAGGCATCCAGGATCTGCTAGAGACCGCCGCACCGCTACCGGAATTCGTCTTTGCCGCCTTAGCTCAGGAACACGGCCTTACGCTCGCCGGGAAAAGTAAAATCATGGCCGAGCTGACCGAACTGATCAAGCATTCCCCTGAACAGGCCCAGCGCAAGCTGATGGCCGCGCATTTTGGCAGTAGGCTGGGAGTGTCACCGGTGGATTTGCTTTTCCCCTCTGAGCAAGAGCAGCACAGGGTAGAAGTACTGCCGCCACAACAGCCCCCTTTGCCAGATTGTGCCCTCCGAGAGCAGGAGCACAAACCAGCTCATGAAATACCTGTTCAACTTCCGATAGCGCAACGGCTGCTGCTGGATTTTCTCGTACTGTATCCTGAATTTTTCAGCAAGCTGACTGAGGGCGGACTGCTTGAGTACGTCAGCAGCTGCGCCGCACCGATCCAGGAAGTTGTTGCTGCCATGCAGGAGCTAACAAAAAAGGGACAGATGGTATCGGAACAGCTTCTTACTACCCTTTCCGCCAGAGGGACAGCGCGGCAATATGTCGCGCAGCTCCTCATGACAGGTGGGGGTGGGGATGTGCCGGATGACGCAGAACAAGGGCAAGAACGCTGCGCTGAGTTGCTGAACTGGCTCCAGGTAGCTAAGAAACAACAGGACAGTGCGAAACTGCTACTCCTGCTTAGACAGGCTGAGCAAGCTGGAGATCACGGGCAGGTGCAGAAGCTACAGCAGAAAGACTACTTAATAAAGGCAGAAAAACAAGCATACGTCAACTAAAATTTCTTGCAGAAAATTGCGAACCTGATAGAGTAGGTTTTATTGAGAGTCATTCTTGACAAGTGCTTTCAGTTGGTAGAATCGCAGGTCTTTTTGTTTAACAAGGCGGCGGAACAAAAAACCACAGCGTGGCCGTAGAAATTTCTGTACAATTTATGCAAAAAGTTGTACATTATATCATGGCAACTGAAAGGCTCGGCAAAGAAACCAACAGCAAGGCGAAACTGAAAGTTTTTTTCGCCGTAGCCCGACAGATGACTGGCAAAATCGGGCAGTGGGGCGGCAGTCGTCGTCAGGGTTGAGACACTGGCCGAGGCAGGGTGTAGAAAAAAGGGAAACACGAACGAGGGGAAGGACGGAATCGGCGGATTCCGTCTGAAGAGCAGCTGAGTTTTTTGACGGTACGGAGGAGGTATCTGCGTGAAGAACCAGTTAGAGTTATTGTCTTCGGAAAAACTTTATGAAGACGAAGAGGATGTAACTCATGGCCTAGATGCGGACACCGAGGTGTCTGGGGATGAATACGGCAGTGAGAGCGGACATGAGGAGGAGAGGCCAGTTCCAGATGAGTTCGGTGCTGATCCAATGAATATTTATCTCCGCGAGATGGGGGAGCTAGACCTGCTCAGTTATCACGAGGAGATTGAGCTGGCCAAAAAAATTGAAGAAGGCGAGGCCAGGGTACAGAATGCCGTCCTTCAGTTGACGATGGGATTGGAGGCCCTCAACAGTCTGAGAAACGGTCTGCTGCAAGGCAACCTGCGTATCGGCTCTGTGCTCAACGGGGTATCAGAGAACGACGACAGTGGACTGGCTGCAATCCGAGAGGCCTTCGTTGAGGCAGTGGAAAGAGCGAACCGGCTGGATCAGCAGCGAGTTGCCTTGTTCCGCCAACTCAAAGAGAAGCTCGGTAATCCAGAGGAAGAGGAAGCGCTCACCGATGGCATTCGCCATGTCGGCTTGGAGATAGCGAGCCTATTTCAGCAGTGGCGGGTGAGTTTTCGGAGTCTGCTGTCAGTAATCAAGACAGTAGAGGAGTTCAGCGAAAAGTTCCGCGAAGTACGCATTAGAGCCAGGCGGGAAATGCTCTTGGCCGACAAAGCCGGGGAGCATCATGCAGACATTGACGAGCTAGAGCGGCAAATTAGCTTTGATCTGGCAGAAACAGTGGGCATGGATTGCCGCAGCTTCAACTCTCTTTTCACCGAAGTAAAGATCGGTCGCCTTACTGCCAAGCAGGCCAAGGAAGCACTTGTTCGGGCCAACCTCCGCTTGGTAATCTCTATCTCCAAAAAATTCCTCAACCGAGGCATGATGCTTGCCGATCTGATTCAAGAGGGCAACATCGGCCTGATGAAGGCAGTAGAAAAATACGATTACAATCGGGGCTACAAATTCTCCACCTACGCCACGTGGTGGATTCGTCAATCTATCAATCGAGGCATTGCTGATCAAGGCCGCACCATTCGTTTGCCGGTACACATGATTGAGGCCATCAATCGGATGCTCCGTTTCACCAGAGAATTCCAGCGGGCTGAAAGCCGGGAGCCTACCCCGGAGGAATTAGCCGCCCAGTTGGACACTGATGTCGAGTATATCAACGCGGCACTGAAAACGGCCAAGGATGCTATCTCCTTGGATGCGCCAGTCGGCGATGAGGAAGACACCTTACTCAGTGACTTCATCATTGACGAGATTAATCCTGACCCCCAAGAGATATCCATCGCGGAAAGCCTGAAGCGTTGCTTGTCCAAAGTCATGGACGAGCTGACTGAACGCGAGGCGCAGGTTCTGCGCTTACGTTACGGCATTGAAGTTGCCTGTGACCACACCTTAGAAGAGGTTGGCCAGTGCTTTGCTGTGACTCGGGAGCGCATCCGGCAAATTGAATCCCAAGCAATTAAGAAGTTGCGTCATCCTAACCGCAGTTGCTACTTGGAGCCATTTGTGCGTGACTGACTCATTTATCATTGCTGATGTGCAGCAATGATGAGATCAGGGCATGGCTGGTTTTAGCAGCCATGCCAGGACTGGGTTGCATACTGATTCACCGTCTCATAGCCGCTTTTGGTAGCCCGCAAGCAGCCTTGGCCGCAGGTCAGGCTGTTATCCAAGTTGAGGGCATAGGGCCAAAACTGGCTGCTCTCTTTGCCAATCCAACCGCTCTTGCTCGAGCCTCTTCCTGGGCTATTCGTGAGCAAGAGCGAGCTGCGGCAGCTGGAGTACAGCTCCTCTCGTGTACAGATCCCCGTTATCCCCCTTTGCTGCGAGCCATTCACGATGCCCCTGTGCTGCTTTGGTGTCGAGGCGATCTCTCCCATCTTCAACACTCTGCTGTTATTGCCCTAGTTGGTTCTCGTGCTGCTACTAGCTATGGCCGCAAGATAAGTTTTCTCCTTGCCCGGCAACTGAGCCAAGCTGGTTTTACGGTGGTTAGCGGCCTGGCCGAAGGTATTGACGGCCAAGCCCATGCAGGTGCGCTGGCTGCTGGAGGAAGCACTGTTGCGGTGCTGGGCAGCGGGGTAGATATCATTTATCCGCACTTTCATGGTCATCTCTATAAGCAGATCCAGGAAAAAGGCCTGTTGATCAGCGAATATCCTCTGGGCACACCAGTTGATGGCTTCCGTTTCCCAGCGCGAAACCGGATTATTAGCGGTCTGTCTTTAGGTGTGGTGGTAGTTGAGGCCTCTGCCAAATCAGGTTCTCGCATCACGGCTCAACATGCCTTGGAACAAAACCGCGAAGTCTTTGCTGTGCCAGGTCGAATTGATTCACCGCAAAGTGAAGGCACCCACCGCCTGATTCAACAGGGAGCAAAGTTGGTTCATTCGGTTGAAGATATTCTCGCAGAACTGCCGATGACAACAGGCTATGAGCAAGAGGCAGTTGAAACGCCACCTCCTCTCCCTGAAGATCTTTCTGATTTGGAAAGAAAGCTGCTCAGTCTCCTTGCAAGCTCTCCGACTGACATTGAAGAATTGACGGAAAAAAGCGGCCAGCCAGTAGCTGCTCTGCATGGCCACCTTCTCGAATTGGAGCTGAAGGGCCTGATCCGGCAGTTGCCTGGCCAGCAGTATGAGCGAGTCTAACGCGGCAAGGCCATGTTTCTACAAATATAGGAAAAGATTATGAGTGACGAGCAGCAGAGCAACCAAAACGACCATTTTGGCCAGCTGAATTTTCATCCTGCCCACCTGCGCCAAGAAATCAGGGACTGGCTGATTGATCCAGCTGGACTACCCCTGGTTTTGCAGGGGGAACATGGCATTGGCAGGGAATACTGCCTGCGTACAGCCTGCTTTAACCAGAAATTGCACGACCTGCCCTGGACTGTGCTCTCGGTTGATTTGGCCCTTCAACACAACCGTGATCTCAAAGAGCTAACTGCTTGGCTGGCAACGCAGTCAGAAAACAAGAAAAAGGGCCTGAACTTGCTTGCACTTCTGGCCGAAGCCTTTCCTGGCATTGAACAAGGCATAGCAACTGGGGATGCCCTCTCGCTCACCCTGGTGTTCAGCGTTACTGGCATAATTAAATTTGCCCGTGCCCTGCTTTCCGCCTGTACGATCCCAACTGAATCGCTGCCTGACAACAATCCCTCGAATGCACTCCGCCGTTTGCTGGAACGCATCCTTGTTGAATGCAATCTGATCCTCCATTTCCGCAATGCAGATCAAGTGGATATGGGTACAGCCAACCTTTTTCTCACTCTCGGCGACCTTCTGGATCAGCAAGCCCTGGAAGAGCAGCAGCAAGGCCGCCTGCTGCTGGCCTTTGCCTGTTCCGCAAACGTTCGGCCAGTAGAGTTACTGGGTCGCAGGCGAGAGCACCTCAAAATTTTGTCGGTTGAGGGGCTGACGATAGGGCAGCTGCGGCAGTGTATGCAGAACAACTTTTCTCCCAACCGCTTCAGCGAGGAACTGCTGTCAGCCCTGCATTTTTCCGGCAGAGCCAAAGAAGAAGACCAGCTCTGTGCGCCTGGCTCAATTGCCAGCGCAGTGAATGAATTGCTTGGCAACAAGGTACTAATCTGGGAAAAAGACTGCTGGATCATCAACCAAAATGTTTCCGAAAAGCGAATCAACACGGTTATCGGCCTGCCACTGTGTGATTTGTACCGTGAGCGGCTTGCAGGCATTGCCCCAGAGCTACGGCCGTTAGCAGAAGATTTCATGAGGCTGGCTGGTCTTTGCCGTCAGTGGATACCGCAGCAGCTCCTCTTGGCCTACATGGGCCTAGATGACGCAACCGGCGATTGTCTGCTGGATAGCCTGGAAGAGGTCTTTATTGAACAGAAACCAGCCCTGCTCATAGATGAGGAAGGCCGTTATCCAGGCTTTACCAAGAATGCTATCTACCGTTTTACCTTCCCTTTGCTGGCTGTATCTCTGCGGCCAAGGAAGGGCAGCAAAGAACCAGAAAAGCTGCTGGCCTTTTTGGCCGAGCAAATGCAGCCCAACGACCGAGCAATGGCGGCCCTGTGCTGGCAATTGGCGGAACAAGCCGAGTCAAACGTCCAGGAACAATGGCGGGAGAAGCTAGCCTGGTTCTTTGCCCCAGAATTGGCCGAGCAGTTCGCGGATATGCTGCTGGCCAAGCTGCAAGCCGGGCTGCTTGCGCCAGGCGCACTGCTGGAAAGAGCAAAGAATGAGCATCAACAGCAACCCCTTCATTTTTTGCAGGCGATTATCTCTGCTTGTGACCGCTGGTATCAGGCTCAAGGCGGGGTGCCGAATAATCAGGATGGGGCTTTATTTCTTTCTCTCTTCGGTCTCCTGCTTACTCAACTCGGTCGCTACGAAGATGCCTTGGTAAAACATCAACTAGCACTAGCTATGCGGCAGCTGGTACTGCCCAAAAACCATCCGGACATTGGAAGCAGCTTCAACAATATAGGCTTGGTGCTGAACAACCTTGGTTGCCACGAAGAAGCCTTGGTAACACATGAAGCAGCCCTGGCTATCCTCCAGCGTGTGCTACCTGAAGACAAACCGAATATTGCAAGCATCCTCAACAATATAGGCTTGGTGCTAAACGACTTTGGTCGCCACGAAGAAGCTTTGGTAAAACATGAAGCAGCCCTGGCGATTAAGCAGCGGGTGCTGCCTGAAGACCACCTGGACATTGCAAACAGCCTCAGCAATATCGGCTTGGTGCTAGACAAGCTCGGTCGTTACGAAGAAGCCTTGGCAAAACATGAAGCCTCGGCAATATCGGTTGGGTGCTGAACGACCTTGGTCGCCACGAAGAGGCCTTGGCAAACTATGAAGCAGCACTGGCTATACGGCAGCGTGTGTTGCCTGAAGACCACCCGGACATTGCCAAAACCCGCCGGAACCTCCAAAGATGCCAGGAAAAGTTGGCAAAGCACAAGTGAGCCTGGCTGCCATACCTCCAAATAGAGCCGGGCAGACACAGGGGTCTGCCCAACAAATAACGCAGGTACGCAGGCGATAATGAATGCGCAGGGTACCCATCAGAGTGTCTAGTGGGTACCTACCAGCGTGTCTGATGGGTACCCTCCAGATTGTTTACTGATGCAAGGGCACCGGGTTTACCAAGTATGGGACGATAGATAATAGCATGTGTGGCATTACAGGCATAGTAGAGCACAGAGCAGATGCTGCGCTTAGGCAACGAGTACAGCAGATGACAGCAGCACTCTGGCATCGAGGGCCTGATGATGAGGGCATTTGGACAGACGAGGCAGCAGGTATTGCCCTTGGCCATCGCCGCCTAGCCATCCTTGATCTGTCCCCAGCTGGACATCAGCCTATGGCTTCGGCTTCTGGCCGTTACCTGATTATCTTTAATGGTGAGATCTACAATCATCTTGAGCTACGCCAGCGGTTGCCAGGCCAAAGCTGGCAAGGGCATTCTGATACGGAGACCCTACTGGCCTGCATTGAGGCGTGGGGGCTTGAGGTAACGCTACAGCGTTCTGTCGGCATGTTTGCTCTGGCTGTTTGGGATCAAGAGGCGAGGCAACTGGCTCTAGCACGGGATCGAATGGGCGAAAAGCCGCTCTATTATGGCTGGCAAGGCGGTACGTTTCTGTTTGCGTCAGAGTTGAAGGCGATGAAGGCGTATCCGTTCTTCAGCGCAGAGATTAACCGTGATGCGCTGACGCTGCTCCTGCGTTATAATTACATCCCAGCCCCGTTTTCGATTTATACAGGCATCTACAAACTCAGTCCTGGCACCTTCCTGAACATTCCCTTTGGCCAAGGAATTACTCAGGCTCAGTGTGCACAGCCTGTATCCTACTGGTCACTCCTGGAAACCGCCCTGGCAGGGACACGCGAGTCTTGCCACAGCAGTGAAGCAGAGCTGCTCACGGAGTTGGAACAGTGCCTAGGAGATGCGGTCGCGGGCCAACAGTTAGCTGATGTACCGCTAGGAGCTTTTCTCTCTGGCGGCATTGACTCCTCCTTGATCGTTGCCTTGATGCAGGCCCGTTCCTCTCTGCCAGTAAAAACCTTTACTATTGGCTTCAGCGAGGTAGGGTATAACGAGGCTGAACATGCCCGCGCTGTGGCCCAGCATCTGCATACGGAACACACTGAGCTGTATGTTAGTGCGGCCCAGGCCTTGCAGGTGATTCCTCTTCTGCCAACCCTGTACGACGAGCCTTTTGCTGACTCCTCACAGATTCCCACGTATCTAGTAGCGCAGATGACGCAGCAACATGTGACGGTTGCTTTGTCTGGGGATGGTGGTGATGAGCTGTTTGGTGGGTATAGCCGTTATTTCTGGGGACAACGCATTTGGCGTAAAGTGAGCTGGTTGCCTTTGCCTCTGCGTCGCTTGTTAGCAAGACTGATCACTGCCTTATCGCCCCAGCACTGGGACTACCTGGCCCAGGCGATAAAGGGACAGCGAGGCCTGCTGCTCGGCGACAAGGCCCACAAGCTGGCAGCACGGCTGCATCATGTGCTTGACTTAGATGACCTCTATCTCAGTCTAGTGTCGGCATGGCATGAACCAGCAGCCCTTGTTTGCGGTAGTACCGAACCTGAAACCCTGCTCACCCACCACGCTGCCTGGCCTAACTTGCAGCCCTTTGAACTGCGTATGATGTATCTTGATACCATGACCTACCTGCCGGACGATATTCTTTGTAAGGTGGATCGGGCCGCAATGGGTGTATCGCTGGAAACCCGGGCACCGTTTCTTGATCATCGGGTGGTAGAGCTATCCTGGCGTTTACCCTTTAGGATAAAGATTCGCAATAGCCAGGGCAAGTGGGCCTTACGGCAATTGCTTTATAAGCACGTTCCGCGCCAGTTGATTGAACGCCCTAAACAAGGTTTCGGCATTCCGCTTGCAGAATGGTTACGCGGGCCGCTGCGTGACTGGGCAGCAGATCTCTTGCATCCTACCCGGTTACATAAGGAAGGGTATTTCCAGCCTGCCCCGATTCTGCAACGCTGGCAGGAACATCTGACAGGCAAGCGGAACTGGGAATATTCTCTTTGGTCAGTGCTGATGTTTCAGGCTTGGCTGGCAGCGCAGCAGGGCAAGGGTTGAGCACATGTGGCCCTACTGGTTGATGTATTCTATTCCTGCCGTGGCCGCCTTACTCGTTGTGCCAGGCAAGAAGTCCGCAGGCTGGCTGCCTTGGCTCCTGCTAGGGCTTTTCTTTACCATCTGCATCGGCTTTCGGTTTCATGTCGGTGGCGATTGGAACAACTATCTGCCACATTACTACCGAGAAATCGGAGCCGCATTCACAGACCCAATCAACGGTGATCTCGGCTATGTTCTGCTTAACCGCCTGATGGCACACTTGCACTGGGGCATTTACGGGGTTAATACAGTCTGCGGCCTGATTTTCATCACTGGCTTGATTACCTTTTGCCGGGCGCAGTACAGAGCGTGGTTGGCCTTTGCTGTTGCAGTGCCCTATATAGTGATTGTGGTGGCGATGGGCTACACCCGGCAGGGCGTTGCGCTTGGCCTGATCTTCTGGGCCTTGTCTCACCTGGAGGAAGGAAAGTTTTTCCATTATGCAGGCTTTGTCGCAGTTGCCGCTCTGTTCCATCGCACAGCAGTAGTCATGATTCCTTTAGGTATGTTTCTTTACCAAAAGGGTTGGCTGTTCCGAGCGGTAGCGGTTGCCTTGATTGGCTATGCGCTTTGGGATGCGCTCATGGCTCCGTCTCTGGAACGACTCTGGACGACCTATGTTGAGCAGAAAATGTTTTCGCAGGGAGCAGCAATACGCATTGCCATGAACTTCGCTGCTGCCGTCTTGCTGCTCATTCATTGGCAACAGTGGAAGAAGATTTATCCTAACGCCTTACTTTGGCTTTGGATGGCTTGGGTAGCAATGGCTTGTGTTTTCTTTGTCAATTTTGCCCCAACCGTGGTGGATCGTCTTGGGCTGTATTTGACTCCCTTGCAAGTGGCTGTTTTCGCCCGCCTGCCCCATTTGACGCGAAGGCGGCAAGATCCAGCAATAACCGTGCGATATATCCTAATAGGATACGGAGCTGTGCTATTTGTCTGGCTGAATTATGCTGTTCATGCCCAATATTGGCTTCCTTATCAGAACGTGTTGTTTGAATAGAATAGTTTGGACTGATCTCATGAAATTGGTTATAAATATACATGCGTCAATGAGATTGAAGTGAGGAGTAAAAAGTTTTCTCCGGTTGCGAGATGATGACGTGTTCAACTCAACGAGGAAAGAGTACGGCTCGTTTGCCAAGGAGTTTGGCTCGGCAAGAGAGGAGTGCTGCCGACTTAGAAAGGAGTTGTACTCAGCTGGAAAGGAGTTTTGGTTAGCCGCCAAGGAATCTTGCCGACTTGCAAAGGAGTTTTAGTCGGCCAAACTCCTTTATGGCTCAACAGGAAAGCAGTTTTGCCAAGCCAAACTTCTCTGCTGCCGAGTACAATTCCTTTCTAAGTCGGCAGCACTCCTCGCTGGCCCAGCCAAACTGCTTAGCCAGCGAGCAAAAAAGGAATCGTAACGCAGAGTTCTGCAAGCAGTCTAAGATAAAATCTTCCAGAAACACAGCGCATTCAGAAGGTAAAAATAAAAAATGCTTAAACTCCAGGTAGCCTTTCTTTGCGCTGTGCTTATTCTTACCCAACTGACCGGAACACTGGCCGCAGCCGGAGAAAGTGTGTATGCCGTTTGGGCAACTCCGCAGCCAAATCAGACCACGACCCTGCATTATGCAGCCAAAAATAAGGGGAAGTGGGGCAATCCTGTGCAAGTACAGATCAACCAGGGCGTGCATGTTACACCAGTCCTGGCTGTAGACAGAAAAGGCAGCATCTGGGTTGCCTGGGTTGAACAAAGTGCAGAGGAAAACATCCTACGGTACGCAGTCATTCGCCAAGACAAGACAGAAACCGGGCGCGTGCTCAAAGCAGATAAGGGAACGGAACAAAGTTATGCGCCCACGATTCTGATCGATCAGCAGGATGTTCCTTGGCTGGCGTGGTCAGGTGTCCGAGAACAGCAGTTAGCGGATATTTATGTCAGCAAATGGGATGGCAAAGGCTGGTTGGAACCAGTGCGGGTGCATGAGCCAAATCAAAGCCCAGATATCACCCCAATCCTTGGATTGAATAAAGAAACAAAGAGTCCCTGGGTTGCTTGGTTCGGTATTAGTCAAAAGGAAAATATCTATGTGCGCTTTTTGGCTGAATTGCGGGAAGGTAAATGGCAGGTTGCAGAACAAAGCAATTCCATTGACGAAACCAAAGATTTTCTTGAAAAGAGAATAGCTGTTGAATCGTTCCCAGAACAGGCTGGGCAGTGGTTAACAGGAGCGCTTTTTGCTGGCTTGGAGGGGGAAATCCAGTCGGTATCTGAGCACTTCGTATCGTTCCGCGAGAAGGAGGGAGAAAAATGACAATAAGAATGACAACAAGAAAACTAATCATCGCACTCTGTGGTGTTCTTGTGCTCCAAGGCGCAATTTGTAGAGCAGCCACAGTTGATTCGAGAAAGATCGTTGCTTTTGGTGATAGTATCACAGCTGGTTATCCCTACCTCAAAGTTGGGAAAGGTTGTACCAACTGTGGCGGGTATGAGTTGTTTCTTCAATATTATCTTGACTGGGAAGGCAAAGGACGGAAGGTTTACAATTATGGGGTGTCTGGAGAGTATGTAGTCTTTCAGGGGATCAATCGGATTGACAGCGTGATGGCTGCGACAAGACCAAAGCACGTCTTGCTTATGGAGGGGACGAATGATCTCAGTTTGTACATTGATCCTGCCACAGTTGCCTACAATATCTATGTCGTTGCCTACAAGGTGCTCCTGTGGGGTGGAAAACCGATTGTCGGGACAATCACGCCAGATACGCGCTACGGACAAGACTGGAAAAGAGTTGGGAAAACCAACAGCTATATCAAAAGTTATGTCAAGGCCACACCGCAGATGTGTTTGAGTGATCAAAACAGTGCCATAGCCCCGTACTGGAATAGCGGCTATAATTACGAAAAGCTGCATCCCAACTACTATGGCTATTGGATCATGGGACTGAATTGGTATTACGCGTTGTATTACTGCAAATAAACGCATTCTTTGTTATGAAGTCTTGGGCCTAAGACCCCGTCACCCTTGGCGGGGATTTTTATTGAAGCGATCAGCAGACGCATCTCGAAGAAGAGCGGCAAGCAGCAGAACTGAACAGCATGACCTATATTCTCGGCATCTCGGCATACTATCACGACAGCGCAGCTGCGCTTCTTGCGAACGGAAAAATCATTGCTGCTGCGCAGGAAGAACGGTTCACGCGCAAGAAGCATGATCCGGCCTTTCCTGGCAAGGCCATAAGCTATTGCCTGAGCGAAGCTGGCATCACTATTGAGCAAGTCAGCGATGTGGTTTTCTACGATAAACCCCTGGTCAAGTTTGAACGCTTGTTGGAGACCTATTTAGCCTATGCGCCCAAGGGATTCCGCTCCTTTGTCGCGGCAATGCCAGTCTGGATGAAGGAGAAACTCTACATCAAGACCACGCTGAAAAAAGAACTCAGTAAACTCTGCGGCTGCAAAAAATCAGCTTTACCCAATCTGCTCTTCTCTGAACATCATCAGGCTCATGCTGCGTCAGCCTTTTTTGCCAGCCCCTTTCAAAAGGCAGCGGTTCTCTGCTTAGATGGTGTTGGTGAATGGGCGACGAGTTCAGTTTGGCAGGGAGACGGCAATACCTTGCAGGCGTTATGGCAAATGGATTTCCCGCATTCGCTTGGTCTGCTTTATTCTGCCTTCACCTACTATACCGGCTTCAAGGTCAACTCCGGCGAATACAAGCTGATGGGTTTGGCTCCGTATGGTGAACCCAAGTATGTCGAGCTGATTCTGAACAATTTGCTTGATCTGAAAGAAGACGGCACCTTCCGGCTGAACATGGCGTATTTCAACTACGCCACCGGCTTGACCATGACCAATGCCCACTTTGCCAAGCTGTTCGGAGCAGAAGCCCGCAAGCCAGAAGGCAAGCTGACTCAGCGAGAAATGGACATTGCCCGCTCCATCCAGGATGTAACCGAGGAGATTGTTCTGCGTTTGGCCAAAACGGTGCAGAAAGAAACCGGCGCGGAGTATTTATGTTTAGCAGGAGGCGTTGCCTTAAACTGTGTTGCTAATGGTCGTCTGCTCAGGGAAGAGGGGTTATTCAAAGATATCTGGATTCAGCCCGCCGCAGGTGATGCAGGCGGCGCACTCGGTGCGGCTTTAGTGGTTTGGCATGAAAAATACCAAGGCCAGCGCAACGCAGACAATGTCCATGATGCCATGTTTGGCTCGTATTTGGGGCCGCGCTTTGCCGCAGCAGATATTGAATCCCGCTTGAAGGCCTTGGGTGCCCGCTACGAGCGGCTTGACGATCAGCAGCTTATGCCTCGACTCGCGCAATTGCTTGCTGATGAGCAGGTAATTGGCTGGTTTCAGGGACGGATGGAATTTGGGCCGCGTGCGCTGGGAGGACGATCCATCCTTGGCGATCCGCGCAGCAGCAAGATGCAGTCAGTGATGAACCTGAAGATCAAATTCCGCGAATCGTTCCGTCCTTTTGCCCCTGCTGTGCTGGCCGAGGACGTATCCTTCTATTTTGAACTGGATCGGCCCAGCCCTTACATGCTGATTGTGGCCGATGTCAAGAAAGAGCACCGCATTGCCATGACTGAGAAACAGCAGCAGCTCTTCGGAGTTGAAAAACTGAATATCCCCCGCTCCATCCTGCCCGCCATCACCCATGTGGACAACTCGGCCCGCATTCAAACAATCCATGCAGAGACCAATCCCCGCTATCATGCGTTAGCTACAGCCTTTAAGGAGAAGACTGGCTGCGCTGTGCTGGTCAATACATCCTTTAATGTCCGAGGCGAACCGATTGTTTGCACGCCAGAAGATGCTTATCGCTGCTTCATGCGCACGAATATGGACTGTTTAGTTCTCGAAAATTATCTGCTTCTCAAGACAGAACAGCCAGCATGGAATGATGACAAGAAGTGGATGCAGGAGTTTGAGCTGGATTAAGGTTGGAGCCAAGTGAAATTCAAAAAAATATACAGCGTTGTTGTTTTATTCCCTCTGGTTGTCCTCATCTGTCTCTGGTCACTGCGATATTCCTTGGTGCCGTGGCTGTGGGTAGATCTTGCCATCGCTGTTTGGCTACTTATAGCCGGTAGGATAGCGGAAAAACAGTTAAGCAAAATTATCCTGTTTAACTTAGCGGCAGTGCCGTTTGCTTTTTTCCTGGCCGAATTGTATTACTATGTTACAACTGGCCAGGAACAGATTGTCAGCACTGGAACCTATGCCACAAAAAGCTTTTTCAAAAAGGATGACCAGCTGGGATACCGACCGATCCCCAGTATCACCTGCAATCTAAAGCGATTAAGAGGGAAAGAAACTGTCTGCGATGTAACTTATACGATCAACGCGGATGGTTTGCGCGATACCCCTTCGTCAAACAACAACTCAGACAAGTGCCTGCTCTTTTTTGGCTGCTCTTTCGCTTTTGGTGAATGCCTGAATGACCAAGAGACGCTGCCCTATTTTATGGGAAACGAATTGCCAGGAAAGTACAAAATCCTCAATTTCGGTTTTCAAGGATATGGGCCGCATCAGATGCTGGCTGCTCTGGAAACAGGCATTGTGGACAACGTAATCAAAGGCTGTCAACAGGTCGATGTGGTGTATAGTGCCATTCCGCACCATGTTGCCAGAGCAGCAGGGTATTCCCCGTGGGATAAGCATGGGCCTAAATACGTGCTGGAAAAGCAAACCTTAGTCCATAAAGGGGCTTTTGACGGTTCGCAAGTTACCACCTCGGTCTTGAATAGAGTAAAAGCGCACATGCTCCGCTCGCCAGTTCTCAAAAAACTGCTTCCTAGAAAGAAGATTGTCACTAGCGACCTTGAGAAGGATACGTTTATTGCTATCTTAGAAAGAGCACAGGCTCTTATCAAGAGGAAATATAGCGACGCACGCTTTATGGTCTTTTTCTGGGACGCAAACTATCTCTCTAATGATTCCGATAAAAAGGACAGCGAAATTATCATAAAGAAGTTGGCAGAAAAAGGCTTTGAATACTATCAAGCGCAAGATGCTCTTGAAGATTACAACAAGGATCCCCAGCGGCGTTATACAGTTGGCAAATATGACGGCCATCCAAGTGCGGAGGCCAACAAGCTCATTGCCGCATTTCTGAAAAAAAAGCTAGAAACTCAGCAGCAAAAATAACCTTTTCTGCCAGCGTGCACCTCAATGGACGAAAAATTATCATCCTCAGAACTGCGTAAGTTTGGCCTGATTCTTGCAGGTGGCTTTGTTCTCTTTTTCGGCCTGCTCTTTCCTCTCCTGAAAGGCAGGGGAGTTCATCTGACCAGCTGGCCTTGGCTGTTGGCAGGCATTTTGGTGCTTGTCAGTCTGGCTGCGCCCAAAGCTCTCGGCCCGCTGAACAAAGCTTGGCTTTTTCTCGGCCATATTCTCGGCTGGATTAACACCAGAATCATCCTGGGACTCATTTTCCTGGTGATTTTTACCCCTGCGGCGTTAGTATATAGGTTTCTGGGTAACGATCCACTACAACGCAGCCTTGATCCAAAGCAGAACAGCTATCGTACAAACAGCAAACAACCTAATCCAAAAAATTTTCCCCGTCCTTACTAACAGGAAAAACACATGCTCGATTTATTAAAAGACCTCTGGGGCTTTCTCAAGGAGCGCAAAAAATTTTGGCTGGCTCCTATTATTCTCGTTGTCCTACTTCTAGGCGCGCTGCTCGTTCTTTCTGAAGGCTCGGCGATTGCGCCATTTATTTATACCCTATTCTAACATCTATTTGACGACAGGCACGAGCAAGAATTCTCTTTTCTCAATCATCTCCAGCGAATTGTTATCAAAAATTGCCTTGAAGCAGTGCTTGCTGATGAAATTTGTCTCGAATGGTACTCGCTAGACAAGAAGTTTTGCTTGGCCGCAAAGGAGTTCTGCCGACTTGAAGAGGAGTTTGGCCGAGTAGGAAAGGAATCTGGCTCGGCAGAAAAGGAGTCTGGCCAAGCCGCAAAGGAGTCTTAGTCGGCAGAAAAGGAGTTTAGCCGAGCAGGAAAGGAGTCTTGCCGACTACCAAAGGAGTTTGAGTAAGCCGGAAAGGAGTTCGGCTCGGTTGCAAAGGAGTTTGGCCGAGTAAAACTCCTTTGCGGCCAAGCAAGACTTCTTTCCTACCGAGTACTATTCGAGACGGCATGAGGTTTATATCAACGGGGCGCGGCAACTTAGGTACGAGGTTTAATACACAATCTCACCTGAATACTCCGTTACCTTGCTCCCGTCCTCCAATTCCATAATTAAGCCGCCGCAAGGATCAAGATCAACCGCCCTTGCCTGCCAGAGCGGCTCCTTCTGCACGTCAAAGCCGTACTCCACCTGGCGGCCCACGGTGTCACTCATCTGCCGCCAAGCAGTCAGGAGCAGAGAAGCTCTTCCCTCTTCACAGGTTAGGTTTTCGCGCAGGGCTAATTCCTCGTCATAGTGCAGTAAGCCAATAGCCCAGCTGAGTTCTGCCAGCAACTTGCCTGCCAGTTCTGTTAAATCAACCTGGCGGCCTAAAACTTTGGCTAAACTGATCGCGTTGTGTTGCAATGCAGCGGGGAAATCCTGATTGTTGGCATTCAGCCCAATGCCAAGCAGATGGTAGCGGTCTTTGTTCGGACGAAGGACGGTGGTACAGAGGATACCGGCGATTTTGCGCTGCTGAACCAGCAGGTCATTGACCCATTTGAGCCAGGCATCCACGCCATATTGCCTGACTGTGCGGCAACAAGCCAGGCCAGCCGCAAACGGCAGCAAGCGGCTGAATTCAGGCAGGAGGATATCTGGCCAAGCTACGGTCAACCAGATGCCACCAAGCGGCGCGTGCCACTGGCGCTCAAAACGACCGAGGGAGGAACTGAGAGTATCGGCCAACACAACTGTGCCTGCGGCCAACACGTCGCCCTTGGCTTCTGCCGCAGCCATGAGTTCTTGGAGACGATTCATGCAGCGGTCAAGCTGCTGATGATGCTCGACCCTTGCGCCGACTGGTGCGCCATAAGCCAGGATTTTTGCTGCCTCTGCTGGCGAAAAGCCAGAGTAATCCACGGCGGCTAAATACCGCTGTCGGTGCTGAAGCACCTGTTCTTGAAAAGACGGCAAGATCAGCAGGGGTGTCGCCTATTCCCACTCAGCCTTTACCCTGGTGATCACCTTCTGCACCAGGGCGAATTTTTCCTCTGGGCAGATGCCGATCAGGGGTGCGCCTTGATAAACGCTGTCGCCAGGCTTGAAATAGATCGAATGGATCAGGCCGGCCTCGCCGTTGTAATAGACCGGGGTGTCTCGCTTCATCAACGACATGGTAATGATCTCGTCACCGGGCTGAATGAAGATCGAGCGCACTCCTTTCTGGTCAATACGGGATTGAATGTCGAGCGAGAAGTAATAACGTGCCCGCTCTGGTGCTCGAAACAGGAAGAGCACCTCCTGAAGGATAGCCTCAATGACCTCTTTCTTCTTGAGCGGATGGCGAATGGTCAGTAACTTTTCGCCAGCCTCGACAAACTGGCCATTTAACTCCTGACAAACTGAGGCAATCTCGCCGTTGGTCTTGGCTGTGATCACCTTGGTGTTGCGTTCTCGCTCAATCTCATATAACGGCGTGCCAGGCTTGTGCTGCCATTCGCCGGAAATCCCTTCAACCGGGCTGTTTTCCTGCGTGAGAAAGCGCACCTTGCCAGTGTGGACGGCGCAGATATCAATGTAATGATAAGGATCGGAGCGGTAGCGGCTGATGATCTCGTCAAAATGGATTTCCTGCTGGGAAGACATGGCGGCAATCGGGTGCGTGAGATGAGCATGAAAAAAACGGTGGACGCAGCTGCGACCGCCGGGTTCAGAGCATTGTAACGTGCAGGCGGGCAGATGGCAAGGCTGTTCCGCAGGCCCTGCCTTCAGGAAGCAGGCAGATTGGGGTTCCTTGCATTCCCCTCTAACCAGCAGCCGTTGCGGGCTTTCACCCAGCATCTTTCTGTATTGACATTTCTCGTTCTCTCCGCGTAAGCTCTATCTAAACCACCAGCGCCAGGGTTCTTTCTGAACCTTCATTGCAGGCAAATCCGCCTGATCCAAGCGATTATAAGGAGATTCATCATGCAAACCCGCTTCAACCGTCTGTTTCAGATCCTCGTTCTGACCCTTTTTTTCCTTGCCACGGCTCTCCCCCTTCATGCTGAGGAAGCGAAATACGAGCCGCTGCCTGGAGAAGGCAAGAAGGTCGAGATCGGCGAGGGCTATTCCTTTGTCTATAATTTTGCCAAGAAGCCGCAGCTTGGTATCACCATCATCAAGATTGAAGTGATGGATAAAGACGGCAAAAAAGACTCTTCCTTGAATATCATCGGTAACTCATGGATGCCCTCAATGCCTGGACATCATAATTCCGGCGATGTGCCATTTAAGCTGAATGATAAAGGCGACTATCTGTTGCCAGTGGATGTGGTTATGCCTGGTGGTTGGGAAATAAAGCTGATCTTCAGCAATAAAGATAAGGTGCTTTACCGAGGTGTCATCAAATTTGACATCTGATTTCAGCTCAAGGAGAACGCCATGCAAGCCCTGACATCTGCTTTCATCCTCTGGAGCTGTGCCATACTGCCATCTGCCGCCTTAGCCTCCAACCGCTTGCTCTATTTTGAAGCCCAAGGAGTTGCCGGATATGCTGACAAGGAAGACCTCATCTTCCATTCTGCAAGCACGGAAGATGTGATGCAAAAGTCCTCGGTTGGCTTTGACTTTATTCAGCGGCTGGCCGGGGAAACTGGCGATTACGGCATGATCGCCATTCAGGCTAGGTTGGCTTATGATCCTGATGCGGAAGACGAGCTTGAGCCGCAGCTCTACAATGCCTATTTGAAGTACAAGGCAGGCTGGTCAGATCTCTGGCTGGGCCATAGCCGGCCTGCGCTTGGTCTCTCCTCAGTGCTTGACAGCCATGCCCTCTTACTGCCAACGCTGGCGATGGAGGGTTTTGGCTTTGACCGGGACTGGGGAATCGGCACGAGCCGCGATTTGTCGTGGGGCAACCTCAGCGCATCCGTCACCACTGGCAGCGGAATGCCGCTCCGCTTCGAGGGCAATTATCTTGCCTCAGCCCGCATCGCCAAAGGCTTTCTTAATCAGGATAACTACAACCTCGGCTTCTCGCTTGCCCACGGCGAAACCCTGCACACCATGGGCTATGAGGTGATGCACGATGAGCCGATGGAGCTGTCCCTTGCTGGGCTGGATTTCTCCTATCTTTGGGACAACTACGAAGCCCGCTTTGAGGCGATGGGCGGCACCAGCATGGATGAGGATGCCTATGCGCTCTTTGCTCGCTTTGGTGTCAATCTGTTGGATGAAGGCCGCTTGAAGCTGGAAGTCCAGCCGGAATACACCAAGGTCGGCGATGAGAAGGGAGTCCATTTTGCTGCCGGGCCTGCTTACCAACTCACCGATGAAATCACCCTGCGCGCCATGTATCATTACGATGAGCTTGAAGACGAGCAGCGGGTAGTTGTGCAGGTCTATTATTACAGCAAGGTGCTGTAAGGGGGAAATATCATGCTCCAATCATGGTTGAAGAGTATAGCCCTGGTGATGCTGCTTTGTCTCAGTTTAACGGATACGCTCCATGCCGCAGTGGGCTGTGATCTTAATGACCCGGACAAGGATGTCGCTCGGCTTTTCCCGGAATCCACCAGTTACAAGACGAATTATCTCTCCATTGACAAGCTCGGCGGCCAGCCTTTACTGAAGGAGATTGAAAAACGTCTCGGCGACTCCTTTCAGGGTTTGTATGAAACTGCTGACGTGCCGTACACGCTCTACGAAATATTTAAGGACAAAGAGAAGATCGGCTACATCCACGGGGTGAATCAGAAGGGCAAGTACGGCGGCCTTCAGGTCTTTCTCGTGCTGGATATGGAAGGCAAGATCAAGTCGTTTTACTTCCAAAAACTCACCTCCAAGGCAGCCAAGAATTTGCGGGAACCAGCTTTTGGCCAGCAGTTTGCAGGCTTGAGTTTGGCCGATTTTTATCCCTATCAGGTGAAGACCGGCAAGAGCGTGCCGCCTGGCAAGGTCGATCAAATCAAGAATCCAGTGCCAGAAGCGGAAGAGGATTTCCGGGCCTCACTGCGGGCAACCAAGAAAAACCTGATTCTGATGGATGAGTTTGTGCACGGCAACAAACATCTGCAATACTTCCAGGAAAAGTGAGAGGCCATGCTGACCATCTACAAAGTCTGCTACAAGAATCTCCTCCGCAAAAAGCTCAGGAGCAGCCTGACTATCATCGGCGTGGGGCTGTCAGCCTGGGTTTTGGCGAGTCTGATGGGTTTCAACAAAGGCTACGAAGCCTCGCTCAACCGCGACATCGACAACATGGGCTTTCAAGTGGTAGTGACGGCCAAAGGCTGCCCCTATGAAGCCGCCACTTTGATGTTGAAAGGCGGCACCAGCCTGCGCTACATGAAAGAAGAGGTCATGCAGACCGTGGCTGCCCATGAGGAAGTCGATTCCATGACTCCGATGTTGATGCAGGCGATCTTTGATCCCAACAAAGGCGAGAGCGGCGGCATGTCAGCCTATCTGGGGGTGGATCCAGCCACCTTTCCGCAGATGAAAACCTATCTGGAGTTCAAACAGGGCGGTTGGTTCAAGGATGCAGCGGCTTATGAGGCGGTGCTGGGCTATGAGGCGGCGGAATTAGAGCAGCGTGAGATCGGCGACATCCTTCTCATCCCTGAGAAAAATGTTGAGCTGAAGGTAGTCGGCATTCTCAAGCGCACTGGCACCCAGGATGACGGCACTATTTTCATTCCCTTCAAAGCGGTGCAGAAGATTTTTGCCCGTCCTGGCGAGTTAACCGGCCTGGGCATCAAGGTGAAAAAAGATGCCAATATTGCCCAGCTCGAGGAAAAGCTCTACGCCTTGCCGGATGTGCAGGTGGTCTCGCTCGCGCAGGTCAAGCAGACGATCATGAACCTGGTTTCGACGGCCAAAGTGATGGTCCTCTCGATTGCCATCATTGCGGTGTTGATTGCGATGGTTGGGGTAATCAACACCATTCTTATGTCGGTCTTTGAGCGTTATCAGGAAATCGGCATCCTGAAAAGCATCGGAGCCATGCCAGAAGACATCTTCAAACTGATTTGGATTGAAACCTTCATTCTCTGTCTGTTTGGTGGTTTGCTCGGTACGATCATGGCTTTTGGGCTTTCGCAAATCACTGAGGTTCTTATCCGCCAGCTTTTGCCTTATTCGCCCACGGGTTCGCTGATTCTGCTCGACGTTAAGCTCATTTTCATGACCCTCCTGTCTGTACTCATGATTGGTTTGCTGAGTGGCATCTATCCGGCCTGGAAAGCAGCACGAGTCAGACCTCTTGAATCCATTCGCAGCGAGGCAAACTGATGAACAACGATATCGCTATTGCTGCCCAGAATTTGACCAAGATTTACCGGCGCGGCACTGAAGAGATCTTTGCGGTCAATGCAGTCTCGTTGGATATCCGCAAGGGTGAGTACGTGGCCTTTATTGGCCCTTCTGGTTCCGGCAAAACCACCCTGATCAACATTCTTGGTTGCTTGGATAACCCTACATCAGGCAATTTATCCATTGCAAATCGGACGATTTTCGGGCAAAAGAAAGCTGTGTCCGAACGCGAGCTGACCAAAGTCCGGCGGGAGCTGTTTGGCTACATCTTCCAGAAGTTTTATCTGATTCCCACCCTCAACGTGCTGGAGAACGTGCTGCTGCCCTGCACTTTCTACTGCAAAGAAGCCGCGCCAGAAGCCTATGCCGCCGAGTTGCTCCAGTCACTGGGCATGGAAAAGCGGATGAACCACCTGCCGGGCCAGCTTTCGGGCGGCGAAATGCAGCGGGTGGCGATTGCTCGCTCGCTGGTGAACAGGCCGCAAATCCTGCTCGCCGATGAACCCACGGGCAATCTCGATTCAGCCCGCAGCGGAGAAATCAGCCAGGTGCTCCAGGAGCTAAACCGCAAGGAAGGACTGACGATTATTCTGGTCACACACAACCCGGAGCTGGCAAAAACCGCGCATCGGATTATCGAACTCCGTGATGGCAGAATTGTGGACAAAATGGCCTAACTGCGGCTCATTTAAGGAGGATCCTGGCAGCAATTTGGCTCGTTTTCACTCCTTTGCAAGTCGGCAAAACTCCTCTTCGGCTTAGTAGAACTCCTTTGCTGCCGACTTCAACTCCTTTGCAAGTCGGCCAGACTCCTTTGTGGCCAAGCCGTACTCCTTTTTTGCCGAGCAAAACTCCTTTCCAAGTCGGCAAAACTCCTCTTCGGCTTGGCCAAACTCCTTTGCAAGTCGGCCAGACTTCTTTGCGGCCAAGCCGAACTCCTTTCTGGCCGAGTAAAACTCCTTTGCAAGTTAGCCGCACTCCTTTGTTGCCGAGCACAGTTCGAGCTAAATCTGCTTCAAGGGATGATGAATGCGGAAAAAAGGAGGGCAAGCGGAGAAGAAAAAAAATCTCCCTGACCAGCAACGCCAGTCAGGGAGAAGGAGAGCAGAGAGGTTGCTTACTGCTTCAGCAGATGGGTAGTAAGGGCTTCCAGTTCTTGCTCTGAGCCGGAGAATGGCGGCATCTTCATGGCTGCCGCGTCCTTAGGCTGACGGATAAAGTCCATTAACTTGGCTTTATCGTACTTCTGGGCCAAGCCAGTTAAGGCCGGAGCGCCTGCACCACCTGCATGACAGCTCATACAGCCCTTATCTTTGAGTACCTGCTCGCCACTCACGGCTGCCTTCGGGTCTGCGTTGTTTGGTTTCTCGTCAACAAACTTCTGGTTCATGTACATCGTGTTCCAAACTAAGTAAGGCTTTCTTGCCCGCTCGCGGGTAAAGGCTCCCATGAAGAAGGCCAGGAACATTGCCAATGACGCAGCGACCAAGGCGGTGCGGCCCTTCTCATGACCTCGCACCCAATAGGTTACGCCGCCGATCATCGCGATGATGGCCAAGGTGATCATCGTGAACAGGAAAGGCCGGGCCATGCCACCCTCTGAGAGCTGCGTCCACGGGCTAGGTGCAGGCAGAGACAATGTCTCGGCTTTGACTTTGAAGTAGAAAAAGGCACCGGAAATCGGCTGGAGGAACAGTATCGCTGCGCCGATCTTGGCGGTAAACAGGTTCATCTTGTTGAAATAGGCCTGCTCTGCGCCTTGGGCCTTTTTCGCCTTCAAGTACGTCCAGAGGAACACCAATAAGGTTGCGTTGATCAGGCAGGGCAGCAGGATGTGCGTGGTTGATTCAAACAAAATAGGATTGAAAAAGGCATCCCAACGATCATGAGTTTGAATCCACTTGCCTGGCACCAGCATAAAGGCCCAGATACCGTTGATCAAGAAGCCGGCCATCAAGGCAAAGAAGCCGGTTACGGCACCAATAAGAATGTGTGCGCCCCGCGAGACGGAATCCCAGGTGTGATGATAGATGACTGAGAAGATCATCAGCAGAAGGAACACCGCGCCTTCAGCTAAGAAGGGCCAGAACTGCACGGAATAGAGAAATGCACCGAACTGGCTCCAGAGGCCAATGGTTAAGACCACGATGGCCACGCCGAGCACGCCGTTGATCTTCATCATATCCGAGAGGAAGCCGGATACACCCTTGGCCAGCCGGAGATAGTCCTCGTCCTTCTTTTTCGTTCCCCACCATTCCGCGACAACAGAGAGCACGGAACCGCCAACGGCAAAAAAAGCGAAGAATACATGTACCAAGATAACTACTGCCATGATGATGCTGTTGCCCAATACGGGGAATTGCACGCCGTCCACTTTGTTTCTCCTTTTTAGTCAAACCCACCGCCGGAGCGCAACCGACGCGCAGGCTCCTGCTTGTTTAGCAGATGGTTTATTGAAATAGAAAAACTGCTCTCTTTTGAGAATTGGTTACATGATGGCTCAGGGAAAGTCAACGTTTTTTCCCAATCAGCCTAAACTGTTGCGGCATATTTCATCTCCGCCTTTATTTTCAGTGTATCACAAGAGATCAGGGAAGTGTAAGATAAATTCTCATTAAACTTGTAGCTACAAAGCAGCCTTTCAGCAACCGTATGGATTATGAAGAAGAAAGACGGAAAACAGACGAGCCGTGGTCAGGCCATTGCCTGCCTGGTTGCCTGGAATGGCACGGGTAAGCCAATCCAGGGCTTCCTTGATACCCTGGTTTATGACTCAGGTCTTAGCCATGAAGACCGCCAACTCGCCGGGATGCTCGTCTTTGGCGTGCTGCGGCGGCAGGGTTATTTGGATGCGATCATCAGTCGCTTTGCCAAGACAGCCCTGCGCAAGATGGAGCCGCTGACCTTATTTGCCTTTCGGGTAGGGGTATTGCAGCTCTGTTTCCTTGAACGGATACCTGCGGCTGCCGCAGTCAACGAAACTGTGGCCGCCTTGAAGACAATGCACCAACCAGCCTGGTTGCTCGGCTTTGTCAACGCTACGTTGCGGGCTATTGCCAAGGAAAAGGCGAGTCTAACCGAGCCAGAAGCTGTTGGCTTGCTTGACCACCCTGTTTGGCTGCTTGAACGCTGGCGCAAGCATTTTGGTGAGGAAACCATGCGGGAAATCTGCCGGATTAACAGCCTAGAACCGCAGCTTTGCCTGCACAGCTTGCGGACAGGCAGGGAGGAATTGGCCCGGCTGTTGGCTGCGCAGGAGATTCGCAGCGTAGCCGGCCAATATGCGCCGGAGAGCCTGCTGCTTCCTGACTGGCGCGGCGCAATTACTTCTCTGCCTGGTTTTGCCAATGGTCTGTTCCAGGTCCAAGATCAGGCGGCGCAGCTGGTTTGTCAGCTGCTTGGCCCATTCCGAGAACAGGGCCGTTACCTTGACGGCTGTGCTGGCCTGGGTGGCAAAACCTGCGCCTTAGCTGCTCTTCTGCCCGCAGGCGCAGCACTGAATGCGGTCGAACCAGATGAGCGGCGCGTCCGCCTTCTCCACGAGAATCTCAAGCGGCAAAAGGTGCAGGCGCAGGTCAGCATCTTTCCCGGCGACCTGGCAGCCTTTGCCGCGTCAAAGCCGCTGCTCTTTGACGGCATTCTGATTGATGCGCCCTGCTCTGGCACCGGCGTAATCCGCCGTCACCCGGATATCCGCTGGAATCGCCAGCCTGGAGACTTTGCCGCGCTGCAAGCCACGCAGCTCAGTTTGCTGAATACTGCCGCCAAACTGCTTGCGCCCGGCGGTGTACTGGTTTATGCCACCTGTTCCCTTGAACCAGAGGAGAATCAGCAGGTGATTGAGCAGTTTCTCTCCGTACACAACGACTTTCGCCTGAAAGATTGCCGGGATTTTCTGCCTGCTTCTGCCGTTTCGTTGGTTGATAAGCAGGGCTTTTTCCTGCCCTTGCCCGCAGAGGAGATTGAGGGCTTCTTTGCCGCCCGTTTAGAGCGGGTAGGTGGGGAGTGAAGGGAGTGGTTTAAGAGATATTTTCTCTTTTCGCCTTGAAATTTTTCCGGCAAACTCCTATGGTGAGCTGTGTAACAGAACGAAAAGTACACCTTAGGAGATAACAAGATGATCATCAGCTTCTCGCTTGAAAACTGGATGTCTTTCCGCCAGCGCGTTACCTTTTCGATGGTTGCCAGCAGGGAGCAGCAGCATGGCGAGCGGGTTGCCAAGCTCGATAAATACAAGACAAAAATCCTGCCAATTGCGGCGATCTACGGTGGCAACGCCTCTGGCAAGACCAATTTTTTCAAAGCATTGAGTTTTGCCAAATCCTTGGTGGTAAAAGGCATCCCAATTGACGGACTGATTCCTGTTGAACCCTTTCTTCTCGATGCTGACAGCACCAAACAACCTACCCGCTTTGCCTTTGAGCTGTTGATTGACGATTTGATTTATGAGTTCAGCTTTGCCGTGACCAAAAAGGCGGTTGTCGAGGAAAAGCTCGTGCTGATTACCAGTCGCAGCGAGAAAATACTCTACGAGAGATACGCAGGCAAAGCAACTTTTGAGGAATCATTGGCAAAAAAACTGCCGCTTGAGATTATCTTCAACGGTACCAGAGATAATCAGCTGTTTCTCACCAACTCTGTTTCTCAGAAAATCGAGGCCTTCAAGCCGGTTTACGATTGGTTCAAAGATACGCTCCAATTAATCGCACCGGATTCCCGTTTTGAGCCGTTTGAGCAGTTCTTTGATGAAGAGCATCCACTCTATAACACGATGAGTGCGATGTTGCCGCAGCTCGATACAGGTATTGCCCACTTAGGAGGCGAAAATATTCCGTTTGAACACCTTCCATTGTCTGAGGCATGGAAAAT
The DNA here is from genome assembly GCF_048287395.1 of Candidatus Electronema sp. PJ. Taxonomy (NCBI): domain Bacteria; kingdom Pseudomonadati; phylum Thermodesulfobacteriota; class Desulfobulbia; order Desulfobulbales; family Desulfobulbaceae; genus Candidatus Electronema; species Candidatus Electronema sp. PJ. The sequence continues at coordinate 48,853 of NZ_JBLWEO010000024.1, forward strand.
CAGGCTCCAAGAAGAGTTGAAAGAAGGAGGAGGGTTTGCTTTAGAGATAAAGACTAGTCGGTCACAGCCAGATCACTTTGTTATCACCCGCAAGAATGGGGAATTGAGTGCAAAAAAACTGGTTGCTTATCACCCTAAATCAGATGGAACAGAGGTAAAATTTGAGATGGGGCAGGAATCAGACGGATCACGGCGGGTTATTGATCTTCTGCCAGCATTTCTCAATCTTTCTGAGCGAGATTCAAAACGAGTTTATCTTATTGATGAAGTTGATAGAAGTCTGCATACTTTATTGACCAGGCAGTTAATTGAAAGCTATTTATCCAGCTGTTCTTTTGCAACAAGGTCACAGCTCTTGCTCACTACCCACGATGTCTTGCTCATGGATCAGCAATTGCTGCGGAGGGACGAAATGTGGGTAGCGGAAAGGGATGATTCGGGTGCATCAACGCTTTTTTCCTTTAGCGAGTACAAGGATATTCGTTATGACAAGGATATTCGGAAAAGTTATTTGTTGGGACGCTTGGGCGGCATCCCGCGCATCTTGCTGAGTAAGTCCTTAAGGCAAAGCAGCCCTGTTGAACCAAGTTCCCATGAGGAATAATGCCTCCGAAAAGACGAACATTTGGAAGACCTCAGGGGAAAAGACTCTATCACAAGCTGTTTGTCCTTGCGGTGGAAGGCGAAAAGACCGAGCCAGAGTATTTCGCTCTTTTCAAGAACGTTGGCGTGAAATGCTTGCCAGGTACCAAGAAGACGAGCTGCACGCAAGTGCTCAAGCGATTGAAGCACTTTCTCGAAAAAGAGAATGTGCGGGAGCCGTATGAAGCGTGGCTGGTGATTGACAAAGATGATAACAGTGAAGAAAAGCTCCAGGAAGTTTACAAGTGGTCGCAACTCAAAGAACAGTACGGTTTCGCCCTCAGTAACCCCAATTTTGAATATTGGTTGCTCCTACACTTTGAAGATGGCTCGAATATCCACTCTGTCCGCGACTGCTCAGACCGTTTGAAGCGATATCTCCCAGATTATAACAAAGGGATTGATGAGCGAAAGATCACCGTGGATGCAATCAACAAAGCCATTCTCCATGCCAAGCAGCGCGATAATCTTTCTTGTTTAGATTGGCCGAAAGATATCTACGGCACAACCGTGTATAAGCTGATTGAGAAACTTTTGTCGTCAGAATGTTTCTAGTGGAGTGTTTTGCCAGAGCATTGCAAGCTAGGTAGCAGCGAACTCAGCTTGATAACAAAGGAGTTGTACTCGGCAAGAACCTTCTCTTGCCGAGCAACAAAAGGTTCTTGCTTGGCCATAAAGAGTTGTCAGCAGCTTTTAGACGTGTAAATGGAGTATTCACATGTTTGCTTGGAGCATTCAGACGTGTGAATGGAGCTTTTGGATGTTCCGAAGCAGTATTTACTCGTCTGTTTGCTCCTAATAAACGAGTAAATACTCCAAACACTCGTTGCGAAGCTGCTCGCGGAGGTGTGAATGGAGCATTTACATGTCTGAATACAGCATCCACACGTGTGAATACTCCAAACAAACGTCTATCAGGAGCTTTTGCTCGTTACAAAGCTGTTTGCGGACGTGCGAAAGCAGCATTTACATGTCTGAATAGAGCTTTTGCATGTGCAAAAGCTGCAAACAAACGTTTGTCAGGAGTTTTTGGACGTTGCAAAGCTGTTCGCGGATGTACAAAAGCAGCATTTACACGTCTGAAAGCTCCTAACAGATGAAGGCAAGGCAGCCAAACAGCAAAAAGACGCAGTTCAAAAGAGAATGCTGTTACTCTCACAGCTGATTGGGGCTGTTTGTCATCGCTCTTGCCAGGCAGACAAAATCCTCTAAGCGCAACTGTTCGGCGCGCACTGCTGGCGGGAGCTTGGCAGCGGCGATGCAAGCGGCCAAATCCTCTTTGCTGGCCAATGCAGCTGCGGCCAGGCCGTTGAACAGGGTTTTCCGCCGCTGGCCAAAGGCCGCGCTGACGATTCGCTTCAGCAATTGCCGGTCAAATGCGCCGAGCCGCTGCACTCGTTCCGGCATCGGCTGGAATGATAGCCGCACCAACAGGGAATCCACCTTGGGCTGAGGATGAAATTCCTCTGGCCCAATCTCCAGCAGCAGCTTGATATTGGCGCAGGCCGCCAGCAACACCGTGGGTGCGCCGTACTCTTTGGTTCCGGGTTGGGCGAGCAGCCGCGCGGCCAGTTCCTTTTGCAGCATCACCACGGCAAAATCGATCAGCTCGCTGTGTTCAATCAGTTTAAACAGGAAGGGCGAGGAGATCGAGTAGGGCAAATTGGCGACAATCTTCAAGCGACCGTAGTTTTCTGCCAAGGCCTGGAAATCAGCGGTTAGCACATCCTGGTGCAGCAGGCGCACATTGTCGGGCAGGTCTTTTTTCTCCTCGTGCAGCCGGATGATGCCGGAATCCATCTCCAAGCCAATGACTTGCCCGGCATTTGCCGCCAATGGCCCGGTCAGGGCACCAAGTCCAACCCCAACCTCAAGGACGGTATCCTCTTTGCACAGGCCTGCTAGGTCAGCAATCTGTTCTGCGGTGTGCTTATGCACCAGAAAATTCTGGCCTAATTTTTTTGAAGCGGCCAAACCCTGCTGTTTCAGCACATTTTTGCTTTTTTGATAGAACATGAGTTAGATTCGAGCGTCCAAGCGGTGTTTAAGAGCGCGTTTCTTCTTGATTGCCCAGAAGAACTTGCGGGAGCAAAGATAGCTCGCTAGGCCTGAAACCAGGCCGATAATGGTGCCGCCGGTCAGCAACACGCCCAGGGTTTCCAAACCAAGGCCGCTCATGGCCGCCAAACCAACGCGCATCCCCAAGTCAAACTTGCCTAAGGCACTATGGATGGTTTCCCAGGAGCAGTGGCCGTGCAGAATCGCGTTGCCCACCTTCCAGGACAGATAATATTGAAACATCACGGTTAAGGGATTGTTGACCACGGTAGAGGAAATGAAGGCAGCCACCGTGCTGATCCGTAGCATCACGGTCAATGAAAGCAAAAAGATGCTCTGTGGCATCAGGGGGAGATTGCCGATAAATACGCCGAACCCGACGCCTCTGGCTAAATACTCAGGATCGCCTTTCAGTCGTTTGACTCGCAGGTAATAGTACTTGAGGGCACGCAAAATCGTTTTCTTCCTTATGGGCATTGGTTTTTCTTCAAGTGCTGTTTCTTTAATCGCCGCTCCTGCACGGCACGAAAGAAGCTGCGGGCGGGAAAATAGCTGATCACTGCGGCAGGGATGCCAAGAATGGCCCCGCCAATTTCAAGCACGGCAAGAGCTTTGATGCCGAGATAACTTAAGGCCATGATACCGTCGAACATCCCCTGTTCTGAGATGACTTGCAAGGTATTTTGGATCTGGTCCCACGTTACCCAGCCAGGCAGCATCGTGTTGCCAACCTTCCAGGTGAAGTAGTATTGGGGAATAAAGGTCAGGGGGTTACTCACCAAAATGCCAGCGATAAAAGCAGACAAAGGACTGATCCGCAACAGGATGGTCAGGGGAATCAGGATGAGTGTTTGCACCGGCGCAAGCGGTAAAACCCCCATGAATACCCCGAAAGCAAAGCCTTTGGCAAGATATTCCGGGTTGCCACGCAGGCGTTTGATCCGCAAAAAATAGTATCTCGGCAACCGCAGCAGTTTTCTCAAGAGCGTTTGGCTGGCGGTCATGCTGGATTGTCAAACATCAAGCCGGTGTTTCTTCTGCCGCCGCTCGCGGACAGTGCGGAAGAACTTGCGCACCGGATAATAGCTGCCAATAGCCATGACCAGGCCCATGACCACGCCGCCGAACTGGAGGACAAATAAGGTATCAAAGCCGATCTGGCCGATTTCTTTAAAGCCGTCAATCAGTCCTTTCTCAGCAAAGGTGCCCATGATATTATGCAAATGCTCGAGTGAACCTCTACCAGGCAAAATAAAGCTGCCAATCCTCCAAGCCAGATAATATTGGAAAGTGACAGTGAATGGGTTGTTGACGATCACTGAGGAGATGATTGCGGCAACTGTGCTTGACTGGAGAAACACAGTCAAAGGGATGAGCAGGAGGGTTTGCGGCACAAAAGGCAGGTTGCCCATGAACACCCCCAAGGCAAAGCCCCTGGCTAAATACACTGGATCGCCCTTCAGTCGCTTAACCCGCAGCAAATAGTAGCGGGGTAAGCGCAGAAGTCTCTGGAAAAAGAGCGGCATCATTTCTCAGTTGAGTGGCGAGCGGGAAAAGGCATCGGCATCTAGCCCAACTTGCTTGCCAGTGGCAAACTGATGCCAGCCAACTAAGCCGATCATGGCGGCATTGTCGGTACAAAAGATCGGCGAGGGAAGAAAACAGAGCAATCCCTCCTCAGCACAGCGGCGAGCTACCTGTTGCCGCAATCTTCTGTTGGCAGCCACGCCGCCACCTAAGACAACCCGCTGATGTCCGCACTGCTTGGCGGCGCGAATCGTCTTCTCAGTCAGTGCATCAGCCACGGCCTGCTCAAAAGAGGCGCAGATATCCGCTATAGGCAGGGGCACATTCTGTTGCCGGAAGCGGCTCACCTGATTCAGCACCGCCGTCTTCAAGCCACTGAAGCTGAAATCGACGCTGCCATCTGCTAAAGCGCGGGGAAAGGCAAAGGCATCCACCCTGCCCTGCTCGGCCTGCTTGCTGACCGCTGGCCCACCTGGGCAACCCAGCTCCAGCAGTTTGGCCACCTTGTCAAAGGCCTCACCTGCTGCGTCATCACGGGTGCGACCGAGCAAGCGATACTCTGTTGGGCTGTTGACCGCGAACAGTGAGCTGGTACCACCGGAAACCACCAAGGCGGTATAGGGGAATTCCGGCCTCTGCTCTTCTGCCTCTAAGTGGATGGCGAGCAGATGTCCAGCCAAGTGATCTACCCCCACGCAGGGAATCTGGCGTACCAAGGCCAACGACTTGGCAAAGGTGAAAGCAACCAGCAAACAGCCGACCAAACCCGGCCCTTGGGTGGCGGCAATCAGATCAATCTCCTCCAGCTGCACGCCAGCAGTATTGAGAGCCTCTTGGACTACGGGCCAGATCGCTTCAATGTGGCAACGCGAGGCTAATTCCGGCACCACGCCGCCGTATTTGGCATGGACAGCGAATTGGCTGCTAATCACGTTCGATAGAACCTGGCAACCATCCTGTACTACTGCGGCTGCGGTGTCGTCACAGGAGCTTTCAAGGGCAAGAATGAGCATATTTTTTCTCTCGACGCTGCCACAATCTTCAGGTAGTTTATTATAATCCATGTCCACGAAAGGCAGCTCAATGCACCGGTTGTTGGCTTAAACTGCATTGCGCGTCCATGAAAATACAAGCCCACACCAATGCCTGCAAGCAAAAGCGTCTCTGAATGTGGTTCTGCTGAGAATAATCGCAGCCTCGTTGATCTGTTTAGCCGCACGATTTCCTACCTGCGGCTCTCGCTGACTGACCGCTGCAACCTGAAATGCCTGTATTGCGTGCCAGAAGAAGGCGGTCTGCCTAAGCTGGAACAGGAAGACCTGCTCAGTTATGAGGAATTGCTGCGGGTAGTACGGGCCGCAGTTAGTCTAGGCATGACTAAATTGCGGCTTACTGGCGGTGAGCCGTTAGTGCGGCGCGATCTGATGCGCTTCGTCAAGCAATTGGCCGAGATTAAAGGGCTACGCGACATCCGTATCACCACCAACGGCGTGCTTTTTGAGCAATACGCAGAGGAATTGCGGGCTGCGGGGATCAGTAAAATTAATATCAGCTTGGACAGCTTAAAGCCAGAGCGGTTTGCCCGGATTACAGGCGCGGATTGCTTTGCTCAAGTCTGGCGGGGCATCGAAAAAGCGCAGGCTGTTGGCTTTGCGCCAGTCAAATTAAACATGGTGGTCATGCGTGGCGTGAATGACGACGAACTTGCTGACTTTGCCCAGCTCTCCCGCGACACTGCGCTGCACGTGCGCTTCATCGAGTTCATGCCTATCGGCGAGTCTTCCCGCTGGCACAAGGATACCTATGTGCCTTCAGATGAAATCAAGGCCCGGTTGCGGGATTTAGGCGAGTTAATTCCAGTTCATCGGAGCGAAACCGACGGTCCAGCCTGCATGTTCCGCGTTGGCCAGGAGGCAAAAGGCAAGCTCGGCTTTATCAGCCCTCTCAGTCACCACTTTTGCGACCGCTGCAACCGCCTGCGCCTAACTTCCGAGGGAATGCTGCGCGCTTGTTTGCTGCATGATGCGGAAACCGACCTCCGTTCTCTGCTGCGGCATGGCGGCACAGATGAGGAAATCCGGGCGGCACTGCTGGCGGCTGTCCGTAGCAAGCCGCAAGGCCACCGGATGGAAGAACGGCTCAAGGCGCAAGAAGGCGGCTGCCACGGGCGAATGTCACGGATAGGGGGCTGAAGGGTTTTAGAGCGGGAGAACTTCTTTGGCCAGCTCTTGGCGAAGATTCGCAAGTCGCTTGCCCTGCTTTCTGGCTGAACAAAACTCCTTGGCAACCTGGCCGCAAAGGAGTTTTGCCAAGCCGCACTCCTTTGTTACTCGGCAAGACTCCTCTGCAAGTCGGCCAAACTTCTTTCTGGCCAAGCCAAACTCCTTTGTTGCCAACTTGGAAAGGAGTTCGACCAAACAAAACTCCTTTCCGGCTCGGTAGAACTCCTCTTTGGCCGAGCCAAACTCCTTTGTTAGTCAGCAGAACTCCTTTCTGGCCGACTAGAACTTCTTGAGAATCGAGTTGCTCTCGTTGCGTATTGCTTGCTTTTTCTATAGCAATTCGCTACGCTTCCACAACAGATAGATAGAGCGCGACCAAAGCCGGTAGCCCTGATCGCGCTCGCTCTGGCGATGCTGGCGCAGCAGTTTGAGGCGTTTTTTTACTGAAATCTACCAGACACGGACCTTGCCGGTATCCAGATGCACGAAATTTGACTGCGCATAATAGCCCACGCCACCGGCTTCAAGGGCGACGGCACAGTCACGCACGATGCGGGAAGGCTTACCAGTCAAGCGGATATCCACAGCTTGTCCCTGCATGTGCAAACTGCGCTTGGCTACTCCGTTACTTTTGCCCCGCAAGGTTTGATTCGTCTGCGGGGAACGGTAAGCAGAGATGATTTCATAGGTACTTTGACAGCCGATTTCCTGCTGAATCTGCCAGAGGATGTCCAAGATCTCTGGGTCAATGGGATAGACTTCACTGGTGCGAAAATCACGCAGATAGCGGTTAATCTGCCGCAAGGCCTTGGGGTCATAAAGCCCTTTGCGGGCATAGGTGATGTCAAGGCATTCCTTGGTGTGCGTGTGGTAAAAGGCCAGATTCCTGGTGCCTTTGACCACACGGCCAGGGGAAGGAACTGCGGCTAGAGTAGGAACAGCTTGAAGGGCAAATATCCCGGCTGCGGCCTTGGCACCGAGGGTTAGAAAAGCACGTCGATCCAACATGGCAGTCTCTCGTTCAATTCAGGGCGCAGGCAACAGTAATCCAGCAGGATAAGCTGTCCTTGCTGCTGCCTGAAAAAGTTTTTAAACCGGATAAAAAGCAAAACATGAGCTAATAATGTTTATTAAACCGAATATTCTCCCGCCTGTCAACCTTCCTGCGTCAGAGTAAAGAGCCTCCCACAGCGAAGGAGTCAGCTCTTTATTCGTCCCGCTCTTCTTTGCCCCGATTAAACCTTCGATGAACACCAGCAGAGGCAGTACAGAAGCCCAGCAGCCTGCATCATACGGAATGCACAGCCACATTTCGATCATCCTCTTCCTCTTAGCCATCTTTGGCTTGGCCGTGCTCTGCATTGGCCTTGGCTTGACGTGGTTTACCGTGCCATTGCGTTGATTGCTCGATAAACCGGGCCTTGTCGGTTGCCATTCCCTTTTGCCTGCCGTATGATAGAAGGAGGGCAAGGCCGTGTCACAGGCTCCGCCCGGACAATGCCTCTGCCTTAGAACTGAAACCGCTAACAAGGACGGTGCAGCATGACTGAGGCAGGAGGAATGCCGCAGAAAATCTTAGTGATTGATGATGATTTTGCCAATCGTCAGGTGCTTCAGCTGGTACTGAAACGTAATGGCTATTTGGGAGTATTCGCTGAGGATGGTTGCGAAGGGCTACAGTTGGCCAAAGAGACAAAGCCAGACCTGGTCTTGCTTGATTTTTTCATGCCCGGCGAAGATGGCTTTGAGATTTTGGCGCAGTTCAAGGCCGACCCAGCACTGCGGGATATCCCCGTGATCATTTTTACAGTGCTGGTGCGGGAGGAATCTGAACGTAAGGCCTTGGAGATGGGCGCAGTGGCGTATGTCACCAAGCCCTTTGACATTGACCAGGTGATTACCTGCATTCGCCGTATTCTACCCTGACTTATGGATGTCCCAGAGATGAACAGACCGGTGGAAGCCGAGATGTTGGGGCTGCCAGAACAGGGTATGGCCTCGGGCAGTGGCCAGGAGAGGGTATGCGTTCTCCTGGCCCTGTTCACCTCGTTCATTGGCCTCTTCCTCATCAGCCGTTACAATTACCTGCTCTTTCATAGCCTGACGGAAATCTACAGTATCGTTGTGCTCTGGGGCATTTTCTTTGTCACCTGGAATGCGCGGCACTTATTCAGGAACAGTTACCTTTGCGTGCTCGGCGTGGCCTGCCTCTTCATAGGTTTTCTCACTCTCTTGCACATGCTGGCCTACAAAGGTATGGGTGTTTTCCCTGGTTATACCTCTAATCTCCCTACCCAGCTCTGGATATCTAGCCGCATCATCCAAGTGTTGGCCTTTCTCGCGGCTGCGCTTTGCCTGTTTCAGCCGCAGCTGGAGATCAGTGCCCTTTTGCCAGCGAGCATCTGGGGACTGTTGACCCTGCTCTGCACGGTCCTGATCTTTAGTGATCGCTTTCCTGACTGCTTTGTTGAAGGTCGCGGGCTGACCTTGTTCAAGAAGACCGTCGAAATCGCCACTGTCCTACTGCTCGTCTTAGCTGCCTTGCTCACGTGGAGCAAGCGAGAGCAGATGGACAGCGGGGTTCTGCGCCTGCTCTTCGCTGCCCTTGTGCTGACAATGATTTCCGGGCTGATGTTCATCTTTTACAAGCGAGTGGGCGGAATTGCCAACATGCTGGGTCATCTTTTCAATCTCGGTTCGACGTATTTCGTGTTTCGGGCTTTTATTCGCACGGGCATCACCGCTCCGCAGCGGCTACTCTTCTTTGAGCTAAACCGCAGGCAGCAGGAGCTGAAGCGGATCAAAAGAAACTTGGAGCAACAAGTGCGTGAGCGCACCAAAACCTTAGAGGAGAAAAACCAGGAGCTGGAGACAATCAACCAGCGGTTAAACGAGTTTGCCTACAGCATCTCACACGACCTGCGCGAGCCGCTGCGGGGAATGCACAACTTCGCCCATTTTCTTGCCGAAGATTACCGTGACAAGATCGATGCCGAAGGCCGCGAGATGCTTGATGGCATTATGCGCCTAGCCCGACGGCTAGATGCGCAGGTGCTGGGTGTGCTGAAATATTCGCGCATTGCCCGGCTTGATCTGGAGCTGCGACCAGTCAATCTGGATGCGCTGCTGGACGAGGTATTGGATGGTCTCCAGGATTTAATTGCCACGCATAAGGTGCATATCGAGCGGCCTTCGCCCCTGCCGCAGGTCTTCTGCCATGCCGAGTATCTTCGCGAGGTTTTTCACAATCTGATCAGTAACGGTATCCTCTACAACAATCAAACTGAGAAGATTATCACTGTGGGCTGGCATCTGCCCGGCACACTGCCGCCAAAGGCCCCACTCGCCGCCAGCATTGTGCCAGTTTTTTTTGTCCGTGATAATGGTATCGGCATTCCTGAGAAGCATTTCCAAAAAATCTTTGGTATATTCAGAAGACTGCACGGTCAAGACAAATACGGGGGCGGCACCGGGGTTGGCCTGACCATTGCCCGACAGGTGATCGAGCGGCACGGCGGGCAGATCGACCTGGAGTCGGAACTTGGCCAGGGTACCACCTTTTATTTCACCCTCTCCGCCGGAAAGAAATGATGCATTTTTCAGACAGAACCGGAACATCAAGAAGTGGCGAGCTGCGACAGCGGGCCGAGGAGGTTGTCGCCGGACTAGAGCGAAAGGCGTTTGACAGCGCACCGGATGTGAAAAGTCTGGTTGAGGAGCTGAATATCTTTCACATCGAGCTAGAGATGCAAAATGAGGAGCTGCGCCGCGCCCAGATAGAGCTGGAGAACTCTCGGCGGCACCTGGCTGACCTTTTCGCCTACGCTCCCATCGGCTTCCTGGTTCTCAGCTCTGAAGGGCAGATTCTCGAATTTAATAGTCTAGCCAAAGAATATTTTGGCCTGTCCGAGCAGATGCTTTCTAAGCGGACCTTGGATTCCTTCATCAGCCCGGAGACGTTCAATGAGTACATTGAGGCCCGGCAGTCGGTGATCAGCGGCAAGCAGAAGATTGTCCAAGTTGATGTGCGTCTCCGTATCACCTCATTCCAGCAGTTCTGGGCGCGGCTCCGCATGGACATGATTAATGACTATGATCAGGAAAAACTTCTTCTTCTCTGTTCAGTACGAAATATCGAATCGGAAAAGGCAGCAGAGCAAGTTCTACTCAACGCCCGGTCGGAGTTGATCAAGCAGGTCGAGTTTCGCACCGAGGAACTCGAGGTTTCGGAGCGCAAATACCGCCTTCTGCTTAACCATGCCTGCGATGCCATCATTGTCAGTCAAGTCAGCGGAGGTCTGATTGTCGAGGCCAACGAACAGGCCGCCCGCCTTTTGGAGATGCCGGTGGGCAAGCTGGTGGGAGCACGCTTAGACAGCCTGTTTTCGGTGGAGCGGGTGCGACAGTTTTGCACCCAATCCGGGGAAGAGGGCGGCGGGATGGTAGAGACTGTGGTTTTCAGTCAGCAGGGGCAATCTGCCATCCCGGTGGAAGTCAGCACAGCCCTCATTGAGTTTGAGGAGCAGCAGCTTCTTCTGCAAATTCTCCGCGACATCCGCGAGCGCAAGCGGGCCGAAGAGGCATTGCGTCAGGCCAAGAGGCGTACTGAACATGCCAACATGGCCTTGATGACCGCTGCCAATAAGGCCAAACGGCTGGCGCAGGAGGCGAGGGAGGCCAACCAGGCTAAGAGCCGCTTCCTTGCTGCTATGAGCCACGAGATCAGAACGCCAATGAATGCCATCATCGGCATGACTGACATTGTCCTTCAGGCCGGCCTCAATGAGGAGCAGAAGCGTTTCCTCGGCATAGTTCGCAACTCAGCTGGACGGCTCCTCGACCTGATCAACGACATCCTTGATCTGTCCAAAATCGAGGCAGGTAAGCTCACTCTCTCGCCCTCGCCCTTCTGCCTTGAGGAGAGCATGAGAGCTATCTGCGACGAGATGCAGGTGCTGGCCGAGCAAAAGGGCCTCTACCTGCATTTCAACATCAAGGGCCATCTGGAGCATGATTTAGTCGGTGATTTTGGTCATCTTCGCCAAGTGCTGGTCAATCTACTCGGCAATGCGGTCAAATTCACCGACGAAGGCTGTGTGGTCTTCACGGTCGAGGTGCTGGCTCCGCTGCCGGTCAAAGTACCTGATCTGGTGCGGGTGCGCTTTGTGGTCAGTGACTCCGGTCCCGGTATCCCCGAGGATAAACAAGTGGCGATTTTTGAAGCCTTCGAGCAGTCGCGCAAAGATAAAGGCGGCACCGGTCTGGGATTGTCCATTTCCATGCAGTTAGTCAATCTGATGGGCGGAGTTATTGAGGTGGATAGCAAGCCCGGCAAGGGGAGCTGCTTTTTTTTCACCCTGACCCTGCCTATAGCGGATCGTCAGTGCTGTGCTGTTGCCCCCCCGCCATGCCGCTGCGGTGGCGGCGGGACAAGGCGAATTGCCGCTGGGCAGAGGCTCTCGGTACTGCTGGTTGATGATGTCGAGGCCAATCGGATGCTGGCGAAATACCTGATGGAGCAACGTGGCTGGCGGGTGGAGGAGGCAGCCAACGGCCAAGAGGCACTGAATCTGCTGGAGCGTGGCGGCTATGATGTCGTGCTGATGGATGTGGAGATGCCAGTGATGGATGGTCTTGAAGCCACAAGGATCATCCGGGAAAAGGAGATAGTCAGCGGCGGACACCTGCCGGTGATCGCCATGACTGCCCATGCCCTGCGCGGCGACCGCGAGCGGATGCTGGCTTCTGGCATGGACGACTATGTGAGCAAACCGCTGGTGCTGGAGGACTTCTTCACCGCCATTGAGCGGCAGATTCAGGTTGAGGGCTGAAGTGGCGTGATGGAAAGCTTTCCCTTCCAGCACAGCGGTCTTTCAGCGGATATGTATGTAGTTGGCATCGGTGCGTCTGCTGGCGGCCTAGAGGCCCTGATCAGCTTGTTCAGCAACATGCCTGCGAACAGCGGCATAGTCTTCATCGTTGTTCAGCACCTCTCGCCTAACTGTCGGAGCATGATGGGCGAACTGCTGGCTAGCCACACGTCTATGCGGATATTCACAGCAGAAAACGGCATGATGACTGAGCCGGACTGCATTTATCTCCAGCCACCGCAGACTCATCTCAATCTGTTCAATGGCAAGCTGCTCTTGGACGAATTCTCCGGCCAACGCGGCCTCCATCTGCCCATAGACTATTTTTTCCGCAGTCTAGCCGAGGACCGGAAAGAAAAGGCGGTCGGCATCGTTCTGTCCGGTACTGGCAGCGACGGCAGCCGGGGCCTGCATTCAATCCGGGAAGCGGGTGGCCTGATCTTTGTGCAGGATCCGGCAGATGCAGGTTTTGACGGGATGCCGAGCAGTGCTGCGGCCACCGGCCTGGCTGATTATGTCTGCCCGGCAGCAGAAATGCCTGCCAAGATCGCCGAGTACATCCGCCACCCCTTCATCCGGCGGCGAACGGATATCGTCTCCTCGGATGAAGAAGCAGCCCTGACTCGGATTATTGCCCTGCTGCGCAGCCAGGCCAGCATCGACTTCACGCAATACAAGCCCTTCACGGTCATCCGCCGGATTACCCGCCGGATGGCCATCGCCCGTTGCGCCTCCCTGCACGATTATGCCGAATTTCTCATTCCCCGGCCCACTGAGGTTAGCCTGCTTTGCCGTGACCTCCTCATCGGGGTGACGAAATTTTTCCGCGACCGCAAGGAGTTTGAATATTTCCGCGAAAAAATCATCCCCTTGATTTTTGAAAACGCGGACGGGCAGGAGGAAATCCGGGTCTGGGACGCAGGCTGTTCCACTGGCGAAGAGGCCTACACCATTGCCATGCTTCTTCACGATTTCCAGACGCGCCGCCCTGGAGAAAAAAAATGCAAGATCAAAGTATTTGCCACGGATCTCGATCAACACGCTGTGGAAAAGGCAGCCAGAGGCTTCTACCCTGATGGCATCGCCGCTGACCTGCCGCAGGAGCTGCTAGAACGCTACTTCAGCCGGGTTGAAAACGGCTTTGTCGTCCGGCGGCACATTCGCGAGCTGGTGATCTTTGCCCGGCAGAATCTTTTAAGTGACGCACCCTTTACCCGCCTTGATCTGGCGGTCTGCCGGAACCTGCTCATCTACCTGCTCCCGCCGCAGCAGAAGGAGGTGTTGAGCATTTTTCACTTTGCGATTAAAGAAGGGGGCTTCCTCTTCCTCGGCAGCAACGAGACGGTGATGGATGCGGCAGAGAGCTTCGTGACCTTGGACCGACAGATTAAAATTTACCGGCATACCGGCAGAGGCAATCTGCCGATGATGAGCAGAATTCGGACAATACGCCGCATCGCGCCTGCCGGTAAACTCCAGTCACAGCCAGATAACGATTCCGCACGACGGCATATAGATTTGGCCCGCAGGTTGGAAATGCGTGAAGCCTACTACCAGCGTCTCGTCAGCAGGCTATCCTCTGCCTGTCTTGTCGTCAGCAGTAGCGGGGAGATCATTGAGACTTTTGGCCATACAGACCTGCTTCTCCAGCCGCAGCCTGGGCGAATGAGCCTCACCCTCAGCAAGATGCTGGCTCCAGAACTGATCCTACCTGTCACCAGCGCGATCAGGGCCTGCCGCCAAGAAGAAGGCGGCGAGGTGGTTTATGACGGCATCCGGGCGGGCAGCAAAAGCGGCTGCCGCTGCTTGCTTCGGGCGATTTATCTGCCAGAAGACGAGCGCATTTTGATCGTGTTAGAGCGACTGCAAAACAGCAGCGTCTCGGATGAAGGAGGAGGCAAAGCGGCGGACGAAGAAATCAGGCGGCATGTGATGGATTTGGAGCGAGAAATTCAATTCACTCGCGAGAGCCTTCAGGCTGCCAACGAGCAGCTGCAAACCTCAAACGAAGAGCTGCTTGCTTCCAACGAAGAACTTTTAGCCTCAAACGAGGAGCTGCAAAGCACTAATGAGGAGCTGAACTCGGTCAATGAGGAACTCAGCACGGTCAATACTGAGTACCAAAGCAAAATTCTGGAACTAACCGAACTGTACAACGACATTGACAACCTCTTTTGCAGCACAGACATCGGTTTCATTTTTGTTGACCGGCAGCTCCGCATCCGCAAATACACCCCGCCGATCTGCCGAGTGATCAATCTGATGGAACAGGATGTGGGCCGAAAGATCAGCGACATGTCCGCCCCCTTGCTCGGCGATGTGGAAACAGAATTCGGCCATCTGCTGCATTCCCGGAAAAAACGGGAAAAGGTGATGCAGCACGCTGCGGACTCCTGGTATCTTGTCCAGTTCATTCCCTACATCGACGAGACCAACGAAGTGAGCGGCATGGTGATCTCCATTGTTGATGTTAGCGAGCAGAAACGAGCTGAAGAGGGCTTGCGCCAGTCGAGCGAGATTTTGGAACAGATCCTGTCAGCCAGCCCTGCACCGACCATGATGGTGACGAAAGAAGGCCGCATCTGCTTTGTCAACGAAGTCGCTTCAGTCCTCTTTGGTGCGCCTGCCAACGACCTCCTTGGCCTGCCACTCTGCTCAAGGCAGTTCTGCTTCACTGATCTTGATGGGGCGATCTTTGCTAATGCCGAGGACTTTGTGCGCTCAGTGGAAGAGCAGGCCGAAAAGGGCGAGGCATTGGTGATCCGCCTGAAAGGCAAGTCCGGCAAGCAGGAATATTTTCTCACGGTCAACGCCAGAACCTTAGCTGCCAAGAACAGCAGGATGAATGGCGTAGTGCTGACCTTCACCGAAGTAGCCCGACACCAGGGCTAAACAAGGAGATCAGGATTGACAGACAAACAGAAGTCCTTAGCGTTATCAGCATTAGTTTTGAGCACGGCCCTCTGCGGATTGGCCTTGCTCACTGTCTGTCTGCTCTACCGTACTACCCTGCGACTGGAGACCAGACGGCTACAGGAGATCGTCCACAGCCATGCCGTGCTGATTGAAGAGTTTTTTCATGCTGCCGAACAGTTTAGGCCGGTTAGTCAGAACGATACCCTGGAGACTGTGCTGACCAGCGTGTTCAACGCGCATCTCCACAAGCAGTGTTTCGGGCGGACTGGCGAGTTTCTCATTGCCCGGCAACAGGAGAAGCAGATTGTCTTCTGGCCAGGCCAGGAGCATCTGAGCAAAGCCATGCCGCATACAGTACCTATGCAGTCACCGCTGGCCGAGCCAATGCGCCGTGCCCTCTCTGGCCAGACCGGCACCCTGACTGGGCTTGACTACCGAGGCCAAACCGTCCTGGCTGCCTATCAATGGGTGCCAGAGATGAACATTGGTTTGGTAGCCAAACTTGATCTGGACGAAGTGCGCCGACCTTTTCTCTGGGCTGCTGCGGTTGCAGCTGGTTCTGCGCTGCTGATTGTGCTGGCGGGCTTGCTTGTCCTCGTGCGTTTCAACCCTTTCTTGCGGAGGTTGGAGGATGAGAGAAGCCGGGCGCAGAATTATCTCGACATTGCCGGGACAATGATCGCTGTTTTGGACGCAAGCGGCAGAATCCGGTTGATCAACCGCAAGGGCTCCGAAATCCTCGGCGGTGAACCGGAAGGACTGGCCGGGCTGTTCTTGGTAGGGCACTGCGTCCAGTCAGGAGATCAGCAGGCAGCAGAGCAGGCACTCAAGCGGCTTCTCTCTGGCGAACAGGAGCACATTGACGGCAAAGAACTCCGTTTGCGCCGGGTTGATGGCAGCGAGCGCGTGGTTGAATGGTCAGGTCGGGCCTTGAAGGACAAATACGGCAAGATCACTGGCGTACTCGCGGCAGCCGCAGACATCACCGAACGCAAGCAGATTGAGCGCACTTTGGAGGAAGCCAAGCAGGATTTTCAGGCTACCTTTGAGCAAGCAGCGGTGGGCATCGGCCATGTTGCGCCTGCGCCTTCAGGCCGCTGGCTGCGGGTCAACCGCAAACTGTGTAGCATCCTCGGTTACACCGCTGAAGAGCTGCTGTGCATGAACATCCGGGAGGTCACGCATCCAGACCACTTAAAGCAAAGTCTTGCCAAGGCGATGGAGCTGGTCGCCAACCCTGCCCTGTCCACGTATTCGATGGAGAAACAGTATGTCCGCAAGGATGGCTCGGTGATTTGGGTCAATCACACTGTTTCGTTGGTGCGGGATGAACAGGGCAAGCCCAAATACTATATTTCCGTGCTTGAGGACATCCAGGTGCGCAAGGAAATGGAAGAGGCCCTGCGCGAGCGCACCGAACTGCTGGTCCACTCAAACAAAGAGCTAGACGATTTCGTTTATATTGCCTCGCATGATCTCAAGGAACCGCTGCGCGGCATCATGAGCTACAGCACTTTCCTGCTTGAGGATTACGGGGCGCAGTTTGGCGGCGAAGTTCGAGATAAATTGAAAACCATTGGCGATCTGGCCGAGCGGCTTTCCTCCCTCACTGATGACTTGCTCACCTTTTCGCGGGTGGGCCGACTCGAATTAGCCCGCCGCCCAGTTAATCTCAACGAGTTGGTTGAAGATGTACTGGCAACCCTCATGGTGAGCCTGGAGCGTGAACAGGTTAAAGTGCTGATCCCCAAGCCGCTGCCGACCGTAGTCTGCGATGCCGTGCGGATGCGCGAGGTTTATTACAACCTGATCAGCAACGCGCTCAAGTATAACGACAAGGAAGACAAGTGGATTGAGATAGGAATGCTGCATCGCTGGAATGATCCGGCCCAAGCAGTGTTCTATGTCTGCGATAACGGCATTGGCATCCGCGACAAACACCTCGAGAAAGTCTTCATTATGTTCAAGCGGCTGCATGGCAGCGGCAAATACGGCGATGGCACCGGCGCAGGTCTGGCTATCGTCAAAAAAATCATCGAACGACACGGCGGCCACATCTGGTTGGAAAGCGCGGAAGGGGAAGGAACGGTGTTCTTTTTCACTCTCACCGAGCAGGAGGAGCATTTTCTCTGGCAGGACGGCACAAACTGGGGAAAGGCAGAGGAATAGCTCTTTTTATACTCGGTAGGAAAGGAGTTTGGCTTGGTTGGAGAGGAGTTCTGCCGAGCAAGAAAGGAGTTGTACTCGGCAGCAAAGGAGTCTGGCCGACTTGCAAAGGAGTTTTGCCAAGCCGCAGAGGAGTTCTGCCGACTTGGAGAGGAGTTTGGCCGAGCAAGAAAGGAGTTCGGCTTGGCAGAAAAGGAGTTTGGCCGAGTACGAAAGGAGTTTTGGTAAGCCGGAAAGGAGTTCTGCCGACTTACAAAGGAGTTTGGCCGACTCCAACTCCTTGCCAAACGAGTAAAAATGGTGCGTTGGGTGCCATAGCAGGAGTTGAGCAAACCTCTTCTCGTGCAGAATCCTGGCGAAATTGCGCCGCATCGTGTTACACACGACTCCCTGGTTTATCCAGACCAACATGGCTGAGAAAATCTCATGAGCACGCAGATTGAGGACGGGCAGGACATCCTGCTGGTTGAGGACAGCGATATAGATTACGAGACCGTGCTCCGGGCCTTTAAAAAGGGCGGGCTGCACAACCGGGTCTTCCGCTGTGAAGACGGTGATGACGCGCTCGATTTTTTGTACCGCCGCAATCGGTTCGCTGAACCCGGAGCTGCGCCGCGACCAGCTCTCGTGTTGCTGGATCTGAACCTACCTGGCACGGATGGCCGCGAAGTGCTGGAGGAGATGAAAAGCGATCAAAATTTGAAGGACATCCCCGTGATCGTGATGACCACCTCTTCAGATCCTCGTGACGTAGAACGATGCTATAAGTTCGGAGCCAACAGCTATGTGGCCAAACCAGTCAGCTTTGAGGGCTACATGGAAGCGGTGCGGCGGCTCCATTCCTACTGGTTCGAGACGGTCATGCTGCCTCCACCGCCGAGTGGCAAGTGAAGCTGGAGCAGCATATTCTTCGGATGCTGACTGGCCCTTGTCGAGTCAGCGAGGGGGCTGGAATTGTCGTAGCGGTTTCTGGAGGGCCAGACTCTATGGCTCTTCTTCATCTCCTGGCCACTGTAAGCAAGCCGCTTCAGCTTCAGTTAACGGTAGTTTGGCTTGATCACAAGCTACGTCCTTTGGAAACCCCGCAGGAAAAAGAAACTGTAGCCCTAGCCGCAGAGAAGTTAAACATCCCTTTTCTGCCCAGGCAGGCAGATGTTGCCGCCTTTGCCCAAGCGCAACATTTCTCCATTGAACATGCAGCCCGTGAATTGCGCTATGCTCTTCTGCGAGAGGTAGCCCGCGACTGTGGCGCAGAGCTAATTGCGGTTGGCCATACCGCTGATGACCAGGCTGAGGAGGTGCTGCTGCGCCTACTACGAGGTAGCGGGCGTAAGGGGTTGGCTGGAATGAACATGAGAAGCGGTGGCGATCTTATCCGGCCACTGCTCAGGACAGGCAAGCACGAGTTGCTCGACTGGTTGGCGCGGCACGACATTGCTTATTGCTTTGACTCCTCCAACAATGACCGAAAATTTCTCCGCAACCGGGTCCGGCATGAGCTGCTGCCTTTTCTGCGCGAGCATTTCGAGCCAGGCATCAGGAATTCCCTGCTGAAAACCGCTGACAGTCTGGCAGCAGATGAGGAGCTGCTGGAGGAATTAACCGCCAAGGCAGCGCAGCAGGTACTTGAAGAGGAGGGAAACGGAGAAGCAGACGCATTTCCCAAGCTGCGCCTGCTCCGGGAACCATTTCGCACGCTGCCTCTGGCCTTGCAGCGGCGGGTAATTGAGCTGCTACTCTGGCGGATAGGCAGCAAGGCCAACTATGAGCAGATTCTTCTGGTCATGGAAGCTGCCCTTAGCGGCAGAAACCAGAGTGAGTTGCACTTAAGCCAAGGGCTGCGCGTGGGCGTATTTGCCAAGTGGCTGGAATTTTCCTATCCAGCAGGCCGAAAGGCCTGGCGGGGCCGTCTGCTGGCTTTAACCCAACACGGTCTGTAATTCCTCCTGCTCTAGTGGGTCGTCAAAGAGGAAGCTGATTTTGTATTCGCCTGCCTCTTCGTCCGCAGGTTGGATAGATTGCACTTGCCCTTGCACGTTCAGCTCTGAGAGGCTGCCAACTACCGGAATGGTGATCTGCATATTCCGGCCCAGCAGGACGCGAATGTGTTTTTGTTGGGCCATACGGAAAATCATCGACAAGCCACCGCGCGACACGTCTGCCAACTTGCCTTTAAACTTCTGGCCAATGGGCTTACCCGGCGTGTCGATAACTTGAAAGTCCACCTTACGGGATAAACTGTAGCGATCATAGTTACGGCGGTTGAGGCCTTTGCGTTGGAGTAGGTCGCGGATGTTGTTTGTGCGGTTGTAGAATTGATGCAGCTTCTCCTCTAGGCCGGGAAAGGCTTCCTTCCAGCGTTCAAAGCAGGCCCGTTTGAGGATAGATATCCGGCTCTCGGTGACTGCGCTCATGCTCACCGTCCAGACCGAGGTGCTGAAGAAGTTCTCGCCTGCCAAATCGCCGTCGCTGAGGCTTTTGATGTAGATTTTGCGGTCGTTCTTCTTGTAAAAGACCCGCAGCGTGCCGTGGTTGATGAAGAACAGCTCGTCGTTCCGCTCGCCCTGCCTGATCAGGATTTCCTCTGGCTCTAAGGTCCGGTTCTCAAGCTCGTGATAGATGGCACTGAACTCTTCAGAGGTCAACTCATGCAGCAGATTGGACCAGATATCCAAATAACCGCGCACCTGCACCCCGCTTTTTGCCTCCTGAATCAGCTCGGCAGACTGTACGATCTCGGCAATGGCATTGGGATTGATTTCGCTGAAGCGCTCGCGCAACCGCTCGGCATTCATCAGGTCGCCTTCCTGGACGCATTCGGTAATCAGCTCAAAGAGCTGGCGAGCGGCGTTTGCTCGGTCGCCAGACATCGCAGTGCGAATGATGCCTGCCTCCCGCCCAGCAAAGGGATTATTCTGGGTGGGGACATCTGGCGACAACGTACCAGGTCGCTTGTGCTTGCCACCGTGGCTAATGAACTGGATAGCCTGTTCTGCGGCCCGCAGAAGCTGTTGCTCTGCCGGGCCACCCGCTGCACCTGCGTTCGCAGCGATGACTTTCTTCAGCGTTGGAATGGCTTTGACCGAGCCGATCTTGCCTAAGCTCTGGCAGATGACGGCCTGTAAGTTCAACCCGACTTTGTTCTTGATTAGAGCGGCTTCGTCGAGCAAATCAGCCAATGGTACTACCAAGCTACTATCTGGGATATCGCCCAGCAAGGCGACGACCAGCTCAGTCAGTTGCCGGGGTACGGATTTAAGGGCCTTAAGGAAAAAGTCCTTCTTGCCAGGTGCTTCAATCCGGCTGGCTGCCCGCAGTACCTCGCCCTTGACGCGGATGTCCTCATGCTCAAGAAAGGAAGTCACTTCTGTAAAGCAGGCAGGACTGCCCTTTTCGCCCAGCAGACGGATGATATTGCGGATCAGATACCAGTCAGCCGTCTGCCGGAGGAGCTGGCAGAGACTTTTTTCCGCTGGCTGGCCGATCTCACCAAAGAGCCTGAGCAGCGCGTCGGCCTTATCCTGGCACTGCTTGAGGTTTTGCGGCTCCAGGAGAAACTCTGCTGCTGCTCTGCCGAAGACAGCAAAGAGCCGTCCAGCATCATTGCCTTTTTCCTTGTCAAACAGGTATTCAACCAGCAGTAATTCGAGCAAAGGCCGGGTGGCAAGATCACTGATCAGCTGTTCAACTCGCTCGCGGGTTTTTTCGGCTGAGGCAGGCAGGGAATCTGGGGCGGCAAAGGTGAGCAGAGCGCGGCGGGCAGAGGCGTATTTGCCCATTTCAATCTGATAAGCGGCAAAAGCAGACAGTGCGGTGATCAACTGCCAGGCTCCAACCTCATTCTCCACTGCTGCTGTGAGGGCGGTTTCCGCCGCAGGCAGCAGTTTATCCATCCGCTGCCACTCCTGATGGGCAATGAGCAGCTCCAGGGTGTCGGTCAGATAGCAGGCTGCCTTGAGCCGCATCCGAGGATTGCCGACCTGTACCCCGGCACTAAGCTGCTCTAGCATCGCATCAACTTGGCGGCTGTTTTTCTCAGACAGCAGGGCGCAGATAATTTCTGGCAGGGTCTTGCCGCCTTTCTCCTCCTGACTGGCCTGCTGCTCAGGATAAACCTTCTTGGCTTCGGCATCCAGCGCAGAGTCCGCTTGTTTCCGGGTGGCGTTCATAGGGCTGTGTCGGTTGATGAGGATTCGCCGCTCTTGTTTTATTTATAGGGTAACATGATTTTTTTAAAAGACCAACCCCGTTTTTACAGCGGCGGCAATGATACCATGCCGCAAGAGCAGATTAAGACAGATATCCACGGGGAGGCCTATCACATTGGAACAGGATCCTTGCACGTTTCTGACCAAAAATGCGCCGCCTGCCTGGATACCATAGGCCCCGGCCTTGTCGAGTGGCTCACCCGTATTGACGTAGGCTGCCAGCACCTCATCAGGAAAGTCGGCAAAGGTGACTTCTGTGGTCTCAGTCAGGGATTCCACGCAGTTTGCCTGGCGGCAGATCAAGGCCAGCCCGGTGATGACCTGATGCGTTTGCCCGCGCAGGGTGCGCAAGATAGCCAAGGCCTGGTTGGCATCAATGGGCTTGCCAATGATCTGGTTGTCCAGCGTCACCACGGTGTCTGCGCCTAACACCCAACTCTCTGGGTGTTGCTGGGCAATCAGAGCAACCTTTTCCTCAGCCATGCGCAGGGCAAAAGCAGCGGGCATTTCCTCAGGCAAGGGGATTTCCGCCAGTGCCGCCGGGAGGCAGAGGCAGTGCAGGCCCAGGTCGCTGAGGAACTGCTTGCGCCGGGGTGAGGCTGAGGCGAGGATAAGGGGTTTGCAGAGAGTAAACATGCGCTGAGACAGGGTAAGGCGGACGTTTTTTAGCAGAAAAAGGAGCCGACTGTCGTTTATCAGCACGGCACCGGGGAGTAAAAGCAGCTCTGCCGCGCCAAGCAAATCGACCTGATCTTCTCTTATGTATTTCAATTGGTTGACTTGTCTATCGTAGAATATGTTCCCCGGCCTGTCAAGCAGTTTTCTGCCGATGCAGAAGGAATATCCATGAAACCACTTGTAGCAGTCGTCTTCTGCAACGTTGGGAATTCGCCAAGGAAGCAATTGTACTCGGTAGGCAAGAAGTTCTGCTTGGCCGCAAAGGAGTTCTGCCGACTTGCAGAGGAGTTTGGCCGAGTAAGAAAGGAGTTTTGCTCGGCAGAAAAGGAGTCTGGCCGACTACCAAAGGAGTTTGGCCAAGCCGCAAAGGAGTTCTGCCGACTTGGAGAGAAGTTTGGCCGAGTAGGAAAGGAGTGTTGCTCGGCAAGAAAGGAGTCTGGCCGACTCACAAAGGAGTTTGGCCGAGTACAACTCCTTGGCAACCGATTAGAAATTGTGGCCGCGCTGCTTGATTATCTGTCCTATTCAGGCGGCAATGCGCAGAAAGCAGGAACACTGCCCGTCCTGGTAGTCCTCCTGCAAATAAGGCCTTCGACGCTGCTCTCCTCCTTTGCGGCACATCGCGCTCAAGGGGGAAAAATGCAGCCTCTTTTCCCTCAATTGCGCAGAGGAGCTGTTTGCTACCAGAGGAGAGAAAAGCGACTATGGCAGCAGGCTGTTCCAGTCTTGATAAAACCCTTGGAATAAGCCCTGTACAAAGCCGCAATAGGTGGGTATAATCCCTACATGCAGAACTTTAGCAAGATACTCCCACAAATTGCCTGGGATGCCATTGACACGGTCATGCTCGACATGGACGGCACCTTGCTTGACAAGCATTTTGATGATTACTTTTGGGAAGTTTACCTGCCAGAGCATTATAGCTTGCTGCATAATATTTCTATCCAAGAGGCAGCTAAGGAGCTGCGGGAACGGTACCGTAAGCTGGAAAATTCTCTTCAGTGGTCTGATATTGCCCACTGGTCGCACGAGCTGAAGTTGGATATCTCGGAACTGAAACTGCGCATTGATCATCTGATAGCTGTCCATCCCTATGTGCAAGAGTTCCTCGAATTCTGCCAAAGGCTGGGGAAAAGGCTTTATCTCGTTACCAACGCCCATCCACGCACCTTAGCCATCAAGTTAGACAAAGCTGACATCGGCACCTGGTTTGATCGCCTGATCTGTGCCGAGGAAGTTGGCTTTGCCAAGGAGCAGCCGCAGTTTTGGATCAGACTCCAGTCAATGCTCGGCTTTGATCCTGCTCGTTCGCTCTTGGCCGACGACACAGAAAAGGTTTTGCAAACGGCAGCACGGCACGGCATCGGAGTTCTCATTCATATCGCCAAGCCCAGCAGCCGTAGGCCGACTGTTTATTCAGAAGAATATGTATCTATAGACTCGTTTAAGGAGCTGATTGGTCCTGTAAAGTAGCTCACATAAATTCCTTATCGCAAGACAGGAGGCAAAAAACATGGAACGACCGTCTCATGCTAGGTATTCTGGTACGGTTAAGGATATGTCGGTGACTGGGCTGGGGCTTACTAGCCTGCCAACTGACCTTGCACAGGGAAAACAATACACCGTGATGGTTATTGACAAGACGAAATCAATCTGTTGCGAGGTGAAGGTTTCCCCATGTTGGACAGCAGGGAGCAGCAGTAAAGATGCGGGTTTCCTTGTTGAGCGTTCGGCAAGATGGGTAGATTTTGTCACGAAAGTCAATGCGCATAATCAAAGAACAAAAGAAAGGAAAAGACTGCGCGGATATATTGTTGATATTAAAGATGCCTATTCAGTCTATGGTGGTATTTATGGTGGCATCATTACCAATGTTTCGTTGAATGGCCTCCAGATCGATGACTTGCCTAGTGGTTTTCTTGCGAAAGAAAGGGTGTATAGCATCAGGATATCTGACGAAAATGACTCTACTTGCTTTATGTTAAAGGCTTCTCCCTGCTGGCAGAAGGATAAAGATTTCTTCGCAGACGCTGGCTTTAAACTTGTTGAGGCAGATGCCGGATGGGAAGAGTTTGTCCAGAAGATCAACAATGTTGAGTACGAGAAAAGGCAGATTGAAAGGAAGAGGCCTGATGAATGTTTATATGTTCTTTATGGTAGCTGATTGAAAATGTGCCGTAACGAGCCACTCCAGTGGAGACTTTTCCACCCTGGCGGCGAAAGAACGGCATTTTGGTAGAATGTGGGCTATGTTGCCGAAGTTCTCTTGTGGGATGGAGGAGGTAGCAGCTGAAGGAGATAATGGAAGAAGATGGATTTGACAGTTGAAAAACGTCGGCAGACCAGAACGAAATTAAAGGGATACATTGCTGATATTGCAGATGGCCATTTTATCTACGGCGGCATGGTGGAAGATGTATCGCTGGAGGGTCTGCGTCTCAATGATCTGCCTGACAAGTTTTCTGTAGAAGGTAAAAGATACAGTATCGTGATTTCCGGCGGGCCAGATTCACCTTGCTACAAGCTGAAAGTCGCCCCGCGCTGGCGGCGAAAAAATGGCATTTTAGTAGATGTGGGCTTCAATATTGCGGAAGCTCCTGTGGGCTGGAAAACTTTTGTGCAGAACATCATGCCCAAGCTGAAGACCGTCAGCGTGGAGGAGGATGATCATTGTCACTGGGAGCGGCATACAGGTTCCAGCCGTGACTAACGAGGCGGAAGAATGTGGATGAGATATCCCCTCTTCCGCTGGTCGTGTCCAGTCGTTTTAGCGGCAGCTTTTGATCTACTTATCAGCGTGAAGAACCGTCTCTGTAGAGGCAGCCAGCAATGCCCGGTCAGCTTTTTCCCGCACCAAAACCAGTTCCTGCTGCATTAGGGCGATGTCCTTTTCCAGCGGGGCGATGTCAATCACCTCAGGCTGCTGTGTCTCTACTAGCAGCTCTGAGATGTCGCGAATAACTTTCTCTGGCGACATCTCTAGAATCTGCCGAGCGGTTTGCTCGACGCACGCTTTCATGCTACCAACCGCACCCTCAATTCCGGCCAGCGAAGCAACCGCGCCCTTAACCTCACAACTCAGTGCCTCGACCTGGCCGCTGTCGGCCATCTGAGCGGTTAATTCATCAAGGAGATTAATTCGGGCTGAAAGCTTTTCGATTTTGCCCGCCAGCAGCTTCCTGGTGATATGAAGTTGGCCTTGAATCGCCTCGATGTCCGCATGAAGCTCTTTTTGTAGTTCAGCGTTCACAGACAGCTCCGTTTTTTTTACAGGAGCCAAATTCAAGTAAACTTTCTTTGACCTCCTCAAGCCAAGCGGTCAGTGTCTGGCGAAAACCGGCGTACATGCGTACAGATGCAGCTGGGCTGGCCAAGGCTACTGCACCGAAAAAAACGGCTATGAGGAAGGCCAAACAGAAAATTACGGCCAATAACATGCCGAGCAGCCATTGCAAGGTTCTCAGGAAGGTCAGAATGATCAGCCAGAGCGAACCCAAGACCGTTGCCTCTGGATTGGCCATGCTGATAGAAAGCATTACCAGAAAAAAGACCAGCACCGCAGCGGTGTTCAGTAACGGCCCCCGCAGGACGTGTTGTTTCATGAAGCAGTCTCCCTGTTGAAATTCCGCTAACCGGAAGGCAGGCGACAACAGGCCCGCCTTCCCCTTGTCCAACCTGTTTTACAGATTCAGCCAGGATTCAGAGAACACAGCTTGGCCAGACAACACCTTGTAGGTTTTGTAATGCTCTAAGGCTGCTCCGGTCAATTGAGAAGAATCAGGCTCGTTGCCATCCATCATGCCATGCACCAGATCGACAAAATCCTGCCGCTCACCCTTGCAAATAGCCATCAGCTCTTTGTCATAGGCATTGACAATGGCGGTTTTGATGCCATACTTCATCAGCATGATTAAGTAGGTGCGGTCAAGGTACTTGCGCAGATGCTCGGCCACACCGTTGGAGACATTGGACAGCCCAACAGTGGAGCCTGCACCAGGCGCGATATCCTGAAGCATCATCAAAAATTCTAAACCAGAAGCGATCTGATCTGCACCCAGGGTAATCGGGGTGGCAATGGGATCAAAGAGCATTTTCTCGTTGGGAATTCCAGCCTCGCTCAAGGCCATCATCAAATCAACCGCCATTGAAGCCCGCTCATTAGAGTCGCGGGGCATTCCGTCCGGCCCCCAGAGCAGAGCAATGACATTGCAACCCGCCTCAGCCGCCACTGGAATCAGTTTTTCCATCCGCTCAGGCTGGGCAGAGATGGAATTCATGATTGCGCCGGTCTTGTTTTTCACTACCTTGAAGCCAGCGGCCATTGCATCGGTGTTGGTGGTGTCCAGACAGAGCGGGGTGTCAACGCAGCTCTGCACGGTCTCCACCACCCAGGGCAGCAGCTCCACGCCATCCTTACGGGCTGGGCCGATATTCAGATCCAGATAGGTGGCTCCTGCCGCAGTTTCCTCCTGCGCCATCTCCTGAATAGGTCCTGGAATGCGCTCCTTCATGGCTCCGCCGCTGCGCTTCCCCATGATATTGATGCTCTCGGCGATTGCCTGCACTGTGATGATAGCCATCTGTGTTGCTCCTTGGTGTATGTAAAAAGTAAAGGGATGGTGTTTTTGCAAAATGAGTCGCTGCTTCAGGCCCAGCTGAATTGTTACTGTTACAAAAAAAGACGGATTCCTTCAAGATATTTCAGGCTGGATAAATTAATTTTCCACCTCCACGGCTTGGGCGACCTCTTCTTCGGCATGAAGAGCAGCAGCTTCGATCACCAGTTCACCAGGCCGCACCACGCTGCGCAGGCTGACTGCACCGCAGGCAGAGAGGCTGTCCAGCAGAGGGGTGATGATCTGATCGATCAGCACCTTGCTTTTTGCTCCAGCCTGCTCGTCGCTAATCGCGGTCATCGTGCCAGCCCAGGCTGCCAGCTCCTTGAGACCGTCAACAAGCTGGGCCGCCCGGACAAAAAGCATCAGGTTCGAGGGTTGTTCCATGCCAGCGGCAGCTGCTTGAAAGGCCTTACTCTTGGCCATCCGCTCGGTCTTGCCTTCCAGGATATCCACAAGCTGTTCTCGGCTGTCTGCCAGCAAAAGGAAGCCGTCGGCAAAGGCGTAAGAGGGCTGGAGCATCCCTTGGGCCACCTGGAGCGAGACCACTGCCGTGCCATCAGCCACTTTATCCCGTTTGACAGGCAGATCAGAGATGAGCCGGGCCAGTAGGCGTTCCGTTTTTTCCTGGTCTCGCACCTCTAAGATAAAGCAGAGGCGGGGCACTGGGAAAAAACCGCCCGTGCTAATCTCAGCAAGATTAACGCTGAATTCTTGCCCGAACAACGCAAGAATTTCACTCAAACTCAGGTCGGTCTGGGCCTTGAACCACGCTTCCATGCGCTCGGTTGAATCCTGTTTGCTCGTGGCGGACAAGGCTTGTTGCCAGAAATTCGGGTCTAGCCAGCTGCTCCAGAAATACAGCGGCAGGCTCGCAGGCATTTTACCGAGAGTGCGATTCAGGGTTGGCCCGACTGTAAAAAACTCTTTCTGTAAAGGCGGCAGCTGGTCTGGGGTAAAGCGGACTGCGACCTTAAACTGCACGGCTTCGCCGTCGCGCTGATGAAAAAGGCTCAGGCTGCGAAAGGCAGCAGCGGCAGTCTCCTTGTTGAGGAGGAGATGCAAGCGGGCAAGATCAGCATAGAAAAAAAGATCCTCCTTGCCTTGGGCCTCTGCCTTTAGCTCTGCATAGTCGCGACTGCGCAGCAAGCCGTTGCGCCGGAAGAAAAAATGCCGGGCAAACACCTCAATACTCTGTTGTACTGGCTGCAGGCCAAGCGAAAAGGCCAAGCTATCGCCAAGAACGGCCACGTGCAGCTTTCTCCCTTGGTTTAGATCGAAGACAAGGATGCTCATTCCTTGATGATAGAGAAGCGCAGGCTGTTGCGCCGCTGCCTTAACCAGGGCAAGCAAGGCAGCAGCAGTGTTTTCCTTGGGCGCAGCGAGCAGCAGGGTTTGTTCAAGCAAAGTACGCAGCGGGTCATCGCGGAGTTGCTGCGGATTTTCTGGCGGCAGGAAGGCAGCTACGGTTCTGCGGCTGAAGATATCCTGAAGCAGGGGATTGGCGAGCTGTGCTGCCACATTGGCAACCTGCTGTTCCAGGACAAGCCGAAACAAAGGCGGCACCCCAAGCTGTTCTAGGACTGTTGGCCAGTTGATGGCCGCCACGGTTTGCCCAAAACGCGAGTTGAGCAAGGCTTGGCCTGCGGCAACCGCGTTTTCTGTATCGAGCATGAGCAGGGCATTCTCTGGCACCAGCTCTATCGGGTCAATGGGCTGTGGTTTGAGCCAGTCGCCAGAGACCAGATGCCGGACAAAAGGCGATGCGAGCAGCGACTGCCCAGTGGCAACCAGATCTTGGCGGCTTGGTAGCCGCGTTGCCAGAAAAGTCATCACTTCTTGCTGCCTGGGCCGGAGAACGATGCAGTATATTGCATCTGCGGTAACAAGACAGATCAGCAGGAACAGAAAGATGCGCTTCATTTTGCCGAGGCTCCGCTGCTGTGATTCAGGAAAAAGTTTCTTTCATTGTTTCACAATGCGGTGGAAAAGTCAGCACAAAGCGAAAGAAAAAGCCGCGCGAGGCCGCACGGCGAAGCAAGGGCAGAAAGGAAATACGCCATAAGCCTCTTGCATAATTCAAGAAGAGTTGCGTTGCAGGCAGCAGCAAGCAGGTTGGAGTGGAGAACGAATTTTTTGCCTAACTCCGAGAAACTCTTCCTTTCTTGCTCGTTGGCAAAGGAGTTTGGCGTGGCCAAAGAGGAGTTCTGCCGACTTGCAAAGGAGTTGTACTTGGCAGAAAAGAAGTCTGGCCGAGTACCAAAGGAGTTTGGCCAAGCCGGAAAGGAGTCTTGCCGACTAGCAAAGGAGTTGGAGTCGGCAAAACTCCTTGGTGGCCGACTAAGAAAGGAGTTTGGCCAAGCTGAACTCCTTTTCTACCGACTCCAACTCCTTTCTTATCGAGCCAAACTCCTTGGCAACCAAGCAGGACTCGTCCCGTACCGAGTTGCCCAGGTCTGTTGCGTTATCCCAAAGAAGGCATCAGACTTCTGCTTCGGTCAGCCAGAAGTCATGCAGGTTACAGAAGCTGGTGGCACAGATTTTGCCTTTGTAGTCCTTGGGTAAATCAAAGGAGGATTCCGGTTTGTCTGTCGCGGCAAAGGTTTTGCCGCCGACAACTACGCCGTCAGCCAGAACCAAAGTGTGACGAACGATAAAATGCTCGGCACTCATGGGGTGCGAAGTGATGATCGAGACCTTACCGCCTTCTACCTTTACCTGCGGGGCATGGGTGCCTTCCTTGCCCTTCCACTGGCCTGGCTGCTCTTTGGTGTAAACAACTCCAGCCAAGGATGGTGCGGCATCAGCAGCAAAGGCTGATGCTGTGGAACCGACAGCAGCCACCGAAGCAACGGCAGCAGCTGTCTTGAGAAAATCTCTTCTGGCAATGCCCTTCATGGTTTTTCCTCCATAGACGAAAAAGAGTTAGGAAAAAAGCTGTGCTGCTTTGAAGCAGTTCATCATACCGTTGTTTGCAGCGTAATGCAAGCAGGGCACAAATTAGCCTGCTGCCTCGCGCTGTTTCTTTTCCTTGATCTCCTGGCGCAGCAGCTCAATCCGCTCATGGGCCTCGTTCAGGGCCTCTTTGCGGGTTAATTCAGAAACATTTTGCTCAATCTTCTCGATGGCAGAAAGCAGCTTGAAAAGCATTAAAAAGACCAACAAGAACCCCATCAGTACCACCGCATTGAAGTTATCAACCACGCCCATGACGCGAGCGATGATCAAGGTGAAGTTTGGGTAGATGGCAATCAGGGCCATGCCGCCCCAAACGAGCAGCCGCACCATTAGTTTCAGGATAGTCTGCCCGGTCTCCCGGTTGATGAACTCTTTAAGGCCGAGATACAGCATTACTGAGGAAATTGCCACGATCACCACTTGATAAAGATGCACCTTCATTCTGCTCCTGCGGTTTATTTACGCGATCAGCTTCCAAATCATGCGGTAAAGCGTGATCACGCCGTTGATCAGCCCCTGCTTATTCTTTTTTGTGCTGGCATATTCGGTGTAACGGGTATGCACAGGCACTTCGGCAAAGCGGAGCCGGTTGTTTTTGATCTCTCGGATGACTTTGCTGTCGTATTCATACTTGTCGGCCTTGGTGTCAATGATTAAGGCGGCATAGCGGGAGTAGGCGCGAAAGCCTGACTGGCTGTCTGAGACCAGCAGGCCGTAGAAAAGCCAGGTGAAAAAATTGCCCACGCTGTTGGCAACGACCTTAAGGAAAGGCATTTCCTCTCGATTGAGGAGGCGGGAGCCGAGCACCACATCGCTTTTGTCAGCAAGGATCGGCGCAATGAGTGCCTGGATATCTGCTGGATCGTGCTGGCCGTCGCCATCCATTGTGACCACCACGTCTGCGTCAAGAAGATTGGCAGCCATGATGCCAGTCTTGACCGCTGCGCCTTTGCCCCGGTTGATCTTCAGGCGCAGAGCCAACACATCGTGGGCAGTGGCAATCAGATAGCTGTCATCGGCACTGCCGTCGTCAACCACCACGATATGCTCGAAGCCATGCGCCCGGACATCTTCAATAACTCCGCCAATGACCTTGGCTTCGTTATAAACCGGGATGACAATCGCAACGGTCTTCACTCAGTTCTTGACCCGCACCCGCCAAGTCAGGGTGCTGCTGTTTTTTGGCTCGATTTGCACTTCCCAAACCGCAGTGCCAGAGCTTTCTTTTTTGTGCGGCAGGGATTCTTCGACCATTTCCCAGTCGCCAGGCACTGGCTCAACCACTTTGACGCTGACCGCTTCTTCTTTGGCGTTCTTCAGCTCGATTTGATAGGCACTTTCATAGGCTGTACCGCTAGTCCAAGGGGCTTTTTTGAAATCGGTCTGCTTTTTGTTCGCGGTTACGTCAAAGGCATCGCCCAATTTAAGGCGGATAGTCTCGTTCTCAGGGGTGTGATCAATGCGATCTTCGCCGACAAACTGGAGACTACCAGAGCTATCCTTCTTATACACCCGCATAATGCCCGCAGGCAGGGGTTGGCCTGCGCCTGCTTCCTTGGCATTCTTCAACTCAAGAAACACCCCGACCTTGAGCTTCTGGCCCAAGTTGCCTGCGGCGTTGCCATAGTAATAATTCTCGCCTTGCAGGACAAATTCCTTTTTCACCTTTACCCCGTCTGCCTGCAAAAGCGAGACCTGCTTGCTCTGCTTCTCCTTGATCGTGGTTGGTCGGCCCAAGGTATAAAGGTGATACTCAAACATGGACTCTTCAGCCATGTCGCTGGCTAGTGCTGCTTCCGCAGGCGCGGCAGCCATCCGCATCATCCGCATTGCTGGCATAGGCTCCTTCGCGCGATTCACCTCGCCTGCGACCAGCTGGAGCTTGGCATTCTGATAGGTTGCGCCGCTCTCGTTTTTCAGCGTCACCCAGCCGCTCAGGTTGATGCTGGCATTGTCGCTGCCCAATTCAGCCACATAATCTGCCTTCCAGGATAGCCCGCCAGTCAGGTAGCTGAGAACAGCATCCTGCTTGCCGCCGTCTTTACTGTTCACCAGCATGGTGAGGGTCGGACGGTCGCGGAGATTTTCCGGCACATCAGGAAAAATCAGGCGGCCAGGTACGCCAGATTCAATATGCTCACCGACCTTAAGGACAGTGCCATTGCCTGCACTGAGGACAGTGGCCTCTGCTGTCGTCTCCTCGCCGGTGGTCGGATGGGTTTTAACCAAGTTAACTGTCCGGCCCACGTATTTGTTTAAGAGGGACTCTGGTGTAAGGAGGTCATATTCAAAATTTTGCTCCAAGACTTGCAAACCAGGCGAGGCCAACAGGGCTGTTTCTGGCCGGATCATCGCGCTCACCTCGCGGAAAGCCAAAGTCTGCTCGCCAGAAGCCACGGCAATGCTCCGACTATCCCTTACCAAGGCCAAATCCTGGTTGTAGATCGTCACTGCTACCGAGGTTTGATCCTCTAAAGAGGAAACCGTTTCAGTAGCTTTGTTCGCCGCCGCCGCAACAGAGGCCGGGAGAATCAGAAACGGCAATAAGGAAGCAATTCGCAACATGGCAACACCTCTCAGAAAGGTTGAGAATGGACTACAGCGGCTTTCCGCCGAGCCGCAGCGGCATAATACAAAATTCTCACGCAAAGCAACAGAAAAAACCAGCCAGCCCGGAGAAAGATGTTTACAGAAGAGCCTGCCTGTCTGATAATAGGAATAATGTCCACAGCAGCAGAGCTGCGGCAGCAAGATCGCGCAGAAAATCCGCAGGTTCAATCAGACTGCGCCGCCCGGCAGCGGCCTCTCTTCTCTCAAAATAGATTAAGCAAACATGCACCTTGAATATTTTGGCCTTGCCAAACCGCCCTTTGCCGCCGAGCCGGACACAGATATTTTTTTTCAAGAAGCAGATCGGACGAGTTTGCTCCGGCGAATTTACGCTGAACTGAAGAGTGGCAGCCCTGTTATCCGCCTGATCGGAGAAGAAGGGACAGGTAAAACCCTACTCTGCCTGCTGCTTTCCCGTCTCTTGCCTGCTGAATTTCAAGTAGCCTGTCTGCCTAACCCTGCTGGTTCCTTTGATGAGCTGCTCCGGGTTGCTTGCGAGCAGTTTGGTCTCCAACCCGAGGCTGATATGCCGGGTTGGCTGCATGGTCAGCTTGAACAATGCCAAGCCCAGGGGAAAAAATTCCTGTTGATCATTGATCAGGCCGAAAAAATGTTTCCGGCTGCTTTGGAGCGGCTGCTGCGCGCTGTGTTTGCCGTCGCAGAAAAGAAAACGCTGCACGTTATCTTGGCAGGCCGCCCAGCTCTGAACAACCGGATCGAGCAGCTCCAGGTGTATTGCCCAGACATGGACATTCAGCCGGGCCATGTATTGGAGCCGCTGACCGAAACCGAGCTGGCTGCCTACCTGAGTTACCGGCTCAAGGCCGCTGGCTTGTCCGCAGAGGACAGCCGCAAAGCCTTGAGCGACGAGGCAGTGCAGAGGATCTTTGCTCATGCCCAGGGCAGCCTGCGAACAGTGCATTTGCTCGCTGATCAAGCCCTCCAGAATGTCTGCGCCGCTGATCGCTATTTCCCCATCCAGGCCGCAGATGTCCCGCCACCCGATGGTGAGTTCCCCAAAAAACGCCGCCAGGCCGCTGCACTTTCTGGGCGAACCTTAAAACTGCTGGCTGCGGTGGTGCTGCTGCTTTTGGCCGGCCTGCTCTTCCAATACCGCGACCTGCTCCTGCGCAGCGGGCAGAAAACAGCCCATGAAATCGTGGCCCCAGTGCCAGTCAAGCCAGAGGCCCTCCTGCCCTTGCCAGATAAGGTCAAACTGAACTCTGAGCCAGAGCTGCCACCTGAGCCAGAAATCGTTGAGGAAGAACCTGCGCCTGTTTCAGAGGTAACAGCGACGGTTGCGCCCACCGGCTCCGAGCCTGATTCTCCAACAGAACAGGAAACGCCACCTGCGGCAGAGCTTCCTGCGGTCTCGTCAGTGGAGCAACCAGTCGCGCCACCTCTTGCCGAAGTAGGGGCTGATCTGCCGGAAGAGTCTCTGGACACACCGCCGCCCGCCACGCCGATTAAGGAGGAACCCATAGTGCCCAAGCCGGTTCCAGTTGTGCAAGCAACTCCGCCGCCCGTCGTTGCGCCGCAGAAAAAAATTGTTGAGCTACTGCCAGGCATGAGAAAAACTAAGCCCAAGCCGAAAGCAACGCCTGCGCCAATACCAGAGTCAGTGCCGCAACTCCAGTTTACCGCGCCTGGGCCTGAGCAGCAGCGAGAACGGGCTGTTGTTCCGGCTGCTGATCAGCTCTATCAGGAGCTACTCACGGCTGGCAGCTTATTAAAAGGCAGTCGCAACGCAGGCCGCTACACCATCCAGCTCCTCAATCTGGCTGCACCAGAAGGAGCGGCGAAGATCAAGGAGCTGCTTGTCCGGGATGAATATCTGGAACTGCGCAGTCAGCTCAAAATACTGCGCTCGCCTTCAGGCCTCTTTGTTTTCCACGGCAACTACAACAGCGTGGACGAGGCCAAAGCCGCCTTGGACAACATGCCCCTCTTCTTGCGCAAGCAATATCATCCCTCTGCCCTGCCTGTGGCTGATGCCTTGCGCAAAACAGGCAACTGAACGCTCATGCTCGAACTGCGCAACGTCAATGCCTTTTATGGCAAGATCCACATTCTCCATGATCTCAACCTGCGCGTCGAATCAGGCGAGATTATCACTCTGATTGGGGCAAATGGCGCAGGGAAATCCACGACTCTGATGTCTATCTGCGGCATAGTGCCGCCTCGCACAGGGCAAATTCTTTTTCAAGGGCAAGCTATAGAGCAGTTGGCCCCGAATAAAATCGTAGCCCTGGGCATGAGTCAGGTGCCAGAAGGCCGACACATCTTTCCTCGCCTGACTGTAGCGGAAAATCTGGAACTGGGAGCCTTTCTCCGCCAAGATAAAAAGAAAATTCGCCAGGATTTAGACCAGTGCTACGCCCTGTTCCCGATTCTCGCGGAACGTCGCCAGCAGCCTGGCGGCAATTTGTCAGGTGGCGAGCAGCAAATGCTGGCCATCTGCCGCGCCCTCATGGCTCGGCCCCAGCTTTTGCTCTTAGACGAGCCATCTATGGGCCTTGCGCCCTTGATCACCAAGCAGATTTTCGCAATCATCCGCAAAATTAATCAAGAAAACGGCACCACCATCCTCCTTGTAGAGCAGAATGCCAAGCTCGCCTTGCAAACCGCAGACCGAGGCTATGTCTTGGAGAACGGCAGAATCATTCTCCACGACCAAGCAGACAATTTGCTCAAGAACCAGGACATCCAAAAAGCCTATCTCGGCATTTGAAGCGCAGCAGGGCCGCATTTGCCCGCACAGAGCATGAATCAGGACAAGAAAATAAAGGTTGGGGTGATCGGAGTCGGCTATTTGGGCCGCTTTCACGCGCAAAAATACGCGGCAATGGCCGACGTTGACCTGGTTGGCGTGGTTGATGTTGACCCAACACGGGCAGAAGCCGTGGCCATAGAATGTGCTACCGTGCCATTCACCGAATATCAGCAGCTGCTTGAGCACGTTGAGGCGGTTTCCATCGTGGTGCCCACGGTTTATCACCATCAGGTCGCGCTTGCCTGCTTAGAGCGCGGTCTGGATATCCTCTTGGAAAAGCCCATGACCGTGACGTTAGAGGAAGCAGACGCGCTCAACCAGCTCGCTGAGGAAAAGCAGCTGATTCTCCAGGTTGGTCATCTTGAACGCTTTAATCCAGCAGTGCTGGCGGTGCAGCCGCTCTTAAAAAATCCCCTTTTCATCGAAGCCCACCGGCTTTCCATCTTTAAAAATCGCGGTACAGATGTCGATGTAGTGCTTGATTTGATGATTCACGACATTGACATCATCCTTTCAATGGTCAATTCGCCGATTCAGAGCATTCATACTGTGGGTGCGCCGGTTATTACCCAACTCACCGACATTGCCAATGCCCGGATTCTTTTTGCCAACGGCTGCACCGCTAATATCACGGTGAGCAGAATCTCTCTCGACACAGTGCGCAAGATGCGGATCTTCCAGCCAGGCCGTTATTTGGCGGTTGATTTCGGCAAAAAGGAGGTTATGGAGGTGCGGCTCAAGCAAGAGAGCGGCAGTTTTCCCCTGCCAGACATCTCGCGCCATGCTTTCCAGGAACAGGACGTGCTGGAGCTGGAATTGCGCGAGTTTATCGAAAATGTCCGCCTGCGGAGAAAGCCGACCGTCTCAGGCCGAGAAGGTCGCCGCGCCCTGGAAATCGCCTTGGATGTCATCCAACAGATCAAAGAGAACCAAAACAAGTTTGCCCATCTCCTCAGTGCCGAAGGCAATTTCGGTTTTGTCAATGCGTAGGAATGAGCCGACGTTTTCTGCTCGCTCACCAAGGAGTTTGGCTCGGCAGCAGAGGAGTTCTGCCGACTTGCCAAGGAGTTGTACTCGGCCAGAACCTTCTCTTGCCGAGCAACAAAAGGTTCTGGCTTGGCCACCAAGAGTTGTCAGTAGCTTTTGGACGTTGCAATGGAGCATTTACATATTTGAATGCAGTATTCATACGTGTGAATACTCCTAACAAACGTCTGTCAGGAGCTTTTGGATATTGCCAAGCTGCTTACGGATGTACGAAAGCAGCATTTACATGTCTGAAAGCCCCATTCAGACGAGTAAATGGAGTATTCAGACATATAAATGCTCCTGGCGAACGTACAAAAGCTGCATTCAAACGAGTGAACGGAGCATTTACACGTGTGAATGTTCCAAGAAAACGTTGCAAAGCTGTTTGGGGAGATATTTGCGAGTATCAGCAACGAGCTGAACCCAGAACACGAGGAGCGCATCATGGAAGCAGTGCTTGATTACAAGAAAGATTTCTATTCGTGGCTGCTGAAGAATGCTGGCTTGCTGCGAGAAGGGAAATTGTGCGAGATTGATGCGGAAAATATCGCGGAGGAATTGGAAGCAATGGGCAGAAAAGAGCAGCGGGAACTCGTGAGTCGCTTGAGTGTGCTGATTGCGCATCTGCTGAAATGGCAACATCAGGCTGCGAGAAGGTCACGCAGCTGGAAAAACACGATTGCCAGCCAGCGCATGGACATCAACGAGCTGTTTGCCGACAGTCCCAGCCTGCGTTACGACCTTGAAGAAAAAATAGACCGGGCTTACAGCAAAGCGGTGCTGCTGGCCGAAGAGGAAACAGGGATTGATAAAAAGTTCTTCCCGCCAAGTTGTCCTTTTTCCTTCGCAGAACTGCTGAAAGAGGAGTTTTTTCCTGAATTATGAGTGGTCAATTTCCTTAAAAACATGCCTGGTTCCTCTCCGCACCTGATGATCATCGCTGGCGAAGCCTCTGGCGACATGCACGGCGCACGTTTGGTCGAAGCAATGCAGCGGTTGCAGCCTGGCTTGCGCTTTTCTGGCATTGGCGGCCAAGAGCTGGCCGCTGCGGGCGTGGAATTGCTTTTTGATGCCTCCAAGCTGGCCGTAGTTGGCCTCACTGAAGTTATCAGCCATCTCGGTGATATTCTTGCGGCCCGCCGCGCTATCATTCAGCGGATGCGCACCGACAAACCCGCCCTGCTGATTCTCATTGATTACCCGGATTTCAACCTGTTGCTCGCAGCCAAAGCGAAGCGGTTCGGCATTCCCGTCTTTTATTACATCAGTCCACAGGTTTGGGCCTGGCGCAGCGGGCGAGTCAAGAAGATTGGCAAGCTGACTGACCGGGTGGCTGTCATTTTGCCCTTTGAAAAAGAGTTTTACGCCCAACGCGGCGTGGAAGTGGAGTTTGTTGGTCATCCGCTGGCCGACTCTGTGCGCCGGGAAAACCTGCGCAGCAAAGAGGCCTTCTTGCTGGCGCATCAGTTGCAGGTCTCAGCAGAGACTCGGATCGTTGGCCTGTTGCCTGGCAGCCGCGCCAAAGAGATTCGCACCCTGCTGCCAGATTTTCTCGCGGCAGCCTGCTTGCTCGTTGAGCAGGATCAACAAAAAGACTGGCTCTTTCTGCTGCCGCAGGCTTCCACTATTTCCCATGAGTTGCTGCTGGAAAACGGCTTGGCCGACTGTCAGGACAAGATCAACGTCCGCGTTTTCCGCGACAACCGCTACGAACTGATGGCGGCTTGCGATGCGGTGCTTGCGGCCTCTGGCACCGTCACTTTGGAGCTGGCTATTCTCGGTATTCCGGCGGTTGCGGCCTATCGACTCTCGCCGCGCACCTACTGGTTGGCCCGTTTGCTGGTTCGCCATCTCCGCCATTTCTCTTTGGTCAACCTGATTGCCGAGCGCGAGGTCATTCCAGAGCTGTTGCAGGAGGCAGTCACCCCAGCAGCTCTGGCCGAACAGCTGCGCTTCATGCTGGATAACGCTGACCACCGCCAGGAAATCCTGCGCGGCTTGGCTGAAGTCACGACAAAGCTCGGCCCGCCCGGTTGCGCAGTAAGAGCAGCGGAGCTGGCGTTGGGGTGTATGAAATGATAAGTAGTCGGTGGCGAGAAAAGATTTCTCTTGAAAGCAGTAGCAGAGCTGTTTAAGCTGGAGTCCCTTTTTCCTTTTCTTTTTTAGCAGGAGAGAAAGCCTATGAGCGAGAATGTGTGGATTGCCTTGATCATTGCCTTGGCCCTTGTCGTGGTTTTTGGCATTGCGATCTTTTTTTGAAGGATAAACTCCAGTCAGGCAGCTTCAAGGTCAACAAAGACGGAGTTCAGGGAGGCGTGGCAACCCACGAACCGTTAGTGACCAAGATTGTCGGAACCAAGATCAAGGGGAACAACAACGAGCTGACTGCCTCAAACGGCGGACAAATTGAACAGACGGACATAGAAGGGAACAAAAAT
This sequence comes from Candidatus Electronema sp. PJ, assembly GCF_048287395.1. Taxonomy (NCBI): domain Bacteria; kingdom Pseudomonadati; phylum Thermodesulfobacteriota; class Desulfobulbia; order Desulfobulbales; family Desulfobulbaceae; genus Candidatus Electronema; species Candidatus Electronema sp. PJ. Next base: position 87,564 of record NZ_JBLWEO010000024.1, read on the forward strand.
CAGCTTAAGAGCTGATTCATAGATATGCTGGCGAATTATACAAGGGAGCGCGAGGCGTTTAACCAGCTCTGGAAGCCTAACTGCCAAGAGCCAATTCTCCTTTTGCGCGGCAAATCCGGCTGCGGCAAGACCAGTTTGCTGCGCAGCTGCCGCAAAGCCGCACCCAACAGCATTTTTCCTGTTTTTGTCAATTGCAAGCAGGACGACATCAATGCCGCTGTGGTCTTCAACCTTGCCGCTGATCATGCGGGCCGTGAGAATTTGCCTGACTTCAGCCAATGTCTGCGGCAGCACAACGTGGAAATCCGCGACAACCAGATTGAAGGCAACAACAATCAGATCAATGTCGTTTTGGGGAGCGGCAGTGAGCAGGAACGGAAAGAACGGCTGGTTTGGCTGACTGATGCTTGGTTGCGTGACCTTAATCGGCTGAATCAGCCTTTACTCTTATCCGTCGATACCTACGAGAAAGCCGGTGCCGACTTGAAAAGCTGGTTGCACAGCCTCCTTGTCCGCTTGCCTCGTGCCTGTTCTCAGCTGCGCATTGTGTTAGCCGGGCAAGAAGTTCCCTCAACCAAGACCTGCGAGGAATGGGTAGATTTCTGCGCCGAGTTTGAGCTGAAAGGTGTGCCGGAAGCGGAGCATTGGCTGCCAGTGGTCAAAGAGCGGGGTTTCCGGGTGCCGGTAGAACCACCGCTGACCTTCCTTTCTGGCATCTGCTGCGCTCATGCGGGCCATCCGGCCAAGATACTGGAAGTCATTGAAACCTTTCCCCGCCTGACCTGAATCCGCATGTCTGAATATCAAACCATTCTCGCCCAGCTGCAAGCCTGCGAAAACCAGGATGAGCGTGACCGGCTCTCACTGAATTTCAGTCTTTCCCAGCTGCCAGAGCAGATGCAGGCTGCTGTACAGGCTGCTGCCGTGCCGCGTTTCTTCGACCGAGCCTTTCTCAACGCTCTGCTTGAGCAGCCACTTGATGCAGAGCAGTTTGTCGAACTCACCGGCTTTTCGTATATCGAGCCGTATCCTGGCAAAGACCGCTTCAATGTCCACGAACGCACCCGCAAGCTGCTACAGGAAAAGCTCTGGCAGGAAGATGAGACGTTATACCGGGAAATCTCCCGCCGCGCCTTTGCGTATTGCGCAAAGCAAGATCAGGACGACACGACGTGGCGGATTGAGACGGTGTATCATCAGCTTGTGGCCGAGCCGGAAGAGGGAGCGATTGAGCTGAACGACACCTGTGCTGTCTGGATGAACCCGCCGTATTTTGCCAACAACAAGGCCGAAAGTCTGCTCTTAGCTGCGCGGGAACACATGGAGCTGAAGCGGCTCTTGGAGAAGGCGGCGCAGTTCTTTTGGCTCAATCAAGCAAATGTAGATATCCGTTATAGTCGCTATCACGAGGCAAAAGAGGCATTACGGCAGATGGATGTGGCTGTCAGCAAAGATGATAGACACCTGTTGGTCAACCGTCTTGAATGTTTGGGCGATGCGCATTACTTCTTGTCAGAAGTCATCGAAGCGCAGCAGTGTTTCGAGGAAGCCCTACAGCTACGCAAGGAAAATGGCAAATCCTTGCAAAAGGCCAACTGTCTTTCTTCTCTTGGAGATGTGCATAGAGTTCTTTTCAACTTCAAGCAAGCCCGCCGATATTACGACAAATCATTGCAGCTATCTCTGCATGATCAACTAACTACAGCAAACAATCTTTTTGGGATTGGAGAAGTTCTTCTGCGTCTGTCCAAATACAAGCAATCTCGCTCTTACTTCAGGCGTGCGCTGAAGTTGTACAAAAAAATAGGCGAACGAATTGGTGAGGCGAACTGTATTCGATCTCTTGGCGAGGCGCATCTTGCTTGCTCTGAATTCCCGGAAGCGCAACAGCTCGTTGAAGAAGCCTTGCAGCTCTACCGGAAGATAGATGATCAGATCGGCAAGGCCAATTGTTTTCAAGCATTCGGCGAGTTGTTCGTCAAGACCGGTGATTTCATTGCTGCCAAGCAGTATTATGAGCAGGCATTGGCTTTGGCTGAACATCTCCCTCTCCCGGACGACATTGCCGAATGCTGGGAAGGCTTTGCCAAACTGCATCAGGCGCAACAGCAGCTTCCTCAGGCAGAGGAATGCTGGCGCAAGGCAGCAGAGATATATCGCAACCTCGCTATGCCCCTGCGGGAAAAGCATTGCTTGGAGCAAATCAAGCCGCAGCCATAATTCAGGCTAATTTTTCCAGGCCGCTCCCACGCTTGCCTGCGCTGCACAAACGCTGTATAGTATTTTGTTGTTGCGTCCTAGATTGATAAGTCCTGTCCTTTCACACTCTCTCCGCATCTGATGAAAACCGTTGAAATAAGCACGCCCTCTGGCGGCAAGGCCATTCAAGTCGGCCCTGGCCAGCCGCTGGTGCTGTTGGCTGGCCCCTGTGCTTTGGAGTCTGGCGATCTCTGTTGGAAAATCGCTTGGGAGATGAAGGCCATTTGCGAACGCTTGGACATCTCTTACGTGTTCAAGACTTCCTTTGACAAGGCCAACCGCACGTCACTCAACGCCTTCCGTGGCCCTGGCTTGAAGAAAGGGATGCGCCAGCTCTGCCGGATCCGTCAGGAAATCGGTGTGCCCGTGGTTTCAGACGTGCATGAAACCAGTCAGATCGACATGGCCATGGAATGTTTGGACATCATCCAGATTCCTGCCTTCCTCTGCCGTCAAACTGACCTGCTCACTGCCGCAGCCAAGTCAGGCCGGGTGGTTAATCTGAAGAAAGGGCAGTTTCTCTCGCCTTGGGACATGAAACACGCCGTGGAAAAGGTGCGCGCCGCTGGCAGCGAGCGCATTCTCCTCACTGAGCGCGGGGCTTGCTTTGGCTATAACAACTTGGTGGTCGATATGCGCTCCTTGCCCGTGATGCGCTCCTTTGGTTGCCCGGTGATTTTCGACGCAACACATTCTGTCCAGCTACCTGGCGGCATGGGCGGCAGCTCTGGCGGCCAGCGCAAGTTCATCCCCACCTTAACCAGAGCGGCAATGGCAGTTGGTATCGACGGTCTCTTCATGGAAGTGCATCCTGAACCGGAAAAAGCCCTCTGTGACGGCCCCAACAGCATCCCTTTAGACAAAGTAGAGCCGCTGCTTCGGCAGCTCTTGGAAATCCGCAAGGCTGTGAGCAAGTTTACCAATGAGTAAAGAGACGCAGTATTCAGATTGCGGCTTAACGCAGGTGTTGCGCGAGCGGGCAGCAGAGCGTGAAAAGCTGGTTGAACGCAGCGCAGCCTGGAAAGCAGCCCTTATCAAGGCGAAAAAGGTCGAGTTGCTGCTGCTTGACGTGGATGGCGTGTTGACTGACGGCACCGTTTTCTACACGCCAGAGGCTGGTGAGATCAAAGGCTTCAATACCCAGGACGGTTTCGGCTTGCGTATCCTCCAAGAAGCTGGTGTCGCGGTAGGTCTCATCACCGCCCGCAACTCTGAAGCGGTGAGTAAGCGAGCCAGAGATTTGAAGATCAAACATATTTACGCAGGCAGCACCGATAAAGCCGCTGCGTATGCAGAGATTCTCGGCAAAACTGCACTCTGGCCGGAACAGACCGCCTATATGGGCGACGATTGGCTGGATCTGCCCGTGTTGATCAAGGTTGGCTGCGCTTTTGCTCCGGCTAACGCCGCGCCAGAGGTGCGGCAACGGGTAGATTACGTGACTGAACGCAGCGGCGGCCAAGGTGCAGTGCGGGAAGCCTGCGAATTGATCTTGGAAGCCAAAGGCCTACTGGCCGCCATCCTGAAAAAGCATCTTTAGCAACAGATTCCTATGCAGGGTAGCCTTCGTAACCTCCTCTGGATCATTCCCCTCGGCCTAATTGCCAGCAAACCACTCTGGCAGCAGCCAGTCGCAGACTTCCTCAAGCCGCGTGGCGGCTATGATGCCGCCGCAGCCAAGGCTTATACCCAGGAAGCGCAGGATTTCGTCATGGAGGATGTTGTCCTCACCTTCAACAACAAGGGCGAGTTGACCTGGACAGTCAAGGCCGAGCAAGCCCGAACCGGCAAAACAGACCGCGAGATCGAAATGACCGCAGTTCAGGCCGTGTACAGCAAAAAAGGCGACGATCCTATCACCGTAACCAGCCGTACTGGCAGATATCAGATGGATGAAAAGTATCTGACTCTGACCAAAGATGTGGTGTTGGTTAAACCTGTCCAGCAAGAGGAGCTGCATACCGAGCTGCTGCATTACGACGATCTGACCAAAAAGCTCGTCAGCCCAGAAAAGGTGCGGATCAAAGGGCCGAACTTCAAGCTCCAGGGCGGCAAAATGGATTATGACGTTTCCAGCAAGGCGTATGACTTTGGCGGACGGGTGCATGTGGTGATGTAGTTTCTTTTGTTGCGGTATTTTTTGCATTTCCCTGAATTAAGGCTCCTTTCTTGCTCGCTGAGAAAGCAGTTCGGCTTGGCCAAAGAGGAGTTTTGCCGACTAGGAAAGGAGTTGTACTCGGCAGCAAAGGAGTTTTGGTCGGCAGAAGAGGAGTCTGGCCGATTACCAAAGGAGTTTTGCTCGCTCAGAAAGGAGTTTTAGTCGGCCAAACTCCTTTCCTAGTCGGCAAGAAAGCAGTTTTGCCAAGCCAAACTCCTCTTCTGCCGAGTACAACTCCTTGGCAAACGAGTAGGACTCTTCTCTTGCGTATTTGATCGCCATCTCTCTCTGGGCAACAGCTTGACTTTTTACCTGTGTCAGGTAACATTCAGCATTGATATTCAAATGTTTCCCTGATGACAGCTTGTCTATGACCCTACTGCCATGCCCTTCCTCCCTCTGCTGAAAAAAGCCGCCTTTACTGCCCTCTGGTTTGCCTTTCTCACCTTGCCAATGGTAGTCATCAAGGTGAATCCCTCAGCCCAGAGCATCATCTGGCGTTGGCAGAATGTCTTGTACGCTGCCGCAGTTGGTTTTCTTGGCTCTTTGCTCAGAGATGCAGCAAGAGCGATCAAGAGAAAGAAGAGGCAAGCCGCTGTTCCCCAAGAACGGCAGCAGTTTTTTGCCCGACTGAATTTCCGGCTGCCTGTTTTTGCCATGTTCCTGCTGGTACTATGCCTCTTCCCTCGGTTTGTTTCCTCCTATCAGGTCAGTATCATGATTACGGCCCTGCTCTACGTAATGCTAGGCCTGGGCTTAAACATTGTGGTCGGCATGGCTGGGCTGCTTGACCTGGGTTATGTGGCTTTTTACGCGGTTGGGGCCTATTCCTACGCCCTGCTCAACCTCCATTACGGCATTGGCTTCTGGCTGGCCCTACCTATCGGCGGTTTGCTGGCCGCAGGATTCGGTATCCTCCTCGGTTTTCCCGTGTTGCGGCTGCGCGGTGACTATCTGGCCATCGTTACCCTTGGTTTTGGCGAAATCATCCGCCTTGTCCTGGAGAACTGGACAGAGTTTTCCCAAGGCCCCAGCGGTATTTCCGGCATTCCTAGGCCTGGTCTCTTCGGAATAAAGCTGTCGCTTGAGCAATCGGTCATCTATCTCTATTACGTAATGCTTGTGATGGTCGTTTTGACTGTTTTTGCCACCAGTCGCCTGCAACACTCCCGCATTGGCAGGGCTTGGGCCGCCTTACGCGAGGATGAAACTGCCTGCCGAGCCATGGGTATCGACAAAACAAAGATCAAGCTGGCGGCTTTTGCCTCTGGTGCCTTCTGGGCGGGCATGGCTGGGGTGCTTTTCGCGGCTAAGACCACCTTTGTCAACCCTGCCTCGTTCACCTTTATGGAATCAGCCATCATCCTTTGTATTGTGGTGCTGGGCGGCATGGGTTCAATCCCCGGCGTGATCATCGCTGCCCTGACCCTGATTCTCCTGCCCGAATACCTGCGCGCCTTGGCGGACTACCGGATGCTGGTCTTTGGCGCAGCTCTCGTGCTGATGATGGTCTTTCGGCCTGGCGGGCTGTTTCCCGCAGCAAGAATGCGCAGACAGAAGGGCTGATGATGGAGTCTGTTTGCTTTTCCGCAGCATAAATTTTTTCATTTTCAGAGAGGAGATTACGCCATGCCAAATCAGCTTATTAAACTCCAGGAGGGTCTGCTTGTCGAGGTGGAGGTACCGCCCGATCAAGTGCAGCGAATTGCCGGCGGGTTGCCAGAACAGGTGGACGAGTCGATCAATGCTGTCCACACCTTGCTGCTCAACGCCTGCCGTCCGATGGTTTCAGTCTGGAATGAGCTGAACAAAGAAATGTCAATCAGCAGTGCCGAGGTTGAGCTGCAGCTTGGCTTTTCCGCCCAAGGTTCGGTCTTTTTAGCCAAGGCGAGTGGCAGTGCCAATCTCAAGGTGAAGATCTCCATCTCGCCTAAGGCAGAAAGCTGAAGAACTCAGAAGTTAGGGAGGGTAAAAATGGCCTCAAATCTTGCGATAGATATGGAGCTGCTGGAAGAAGCACGTGAACTCAGCCAGCTTAAAACGAAAAAAGATACCGTCAATTTGGCGTTGAAAGAATTCGTAAACCGCCGCCGACAGCTCGAATTGACAAAACTCTTCGGGACAATGGATGCTGACCAAGGTTATGATTACAAGAAGGAAAAATTCCGCTGAAAACAGGAGATAATTTTTTATGGCCATCGAAAAGGATGCCGTTTTCCTCCTGACCAGCACCGACAGCGGCAAGAAAGCCTTCGGCACCGGTTTTGCTGTGGCCTGCAAGGAGGGCAAACTGTATCTGCTGACTTGCGCCCATGTGCTTGAGCAGCTTGGCGGCAGAGTTGTCGCCAGCGGAGCCGATGCCGTCCCGCATGAAGCGGCGATTGAGGCGGCTGGCTCATCCAACACGGTTGATCTTGCCTTGTTGAGCATCCGTCATGACGGCATCGCGCTGCCGCTGCTCAATCAGCTAGCAAAAGGAAAGCCGGACATGCCGTTTCAGATTCTCGGCTACGGCCCGCATCTCGGAGCCAGAGAAAATTATGTGCTCCGTGACATTCAAGGCCGGTTGGGCAAGCCGATTTCCTTTAAAGCTGTCGGCAGCAAAAGCATTGAGGCGTGGGACATTCATGTTGATGACGATGAGTTCTCCAAACTCCAAGGCGGCTACAGCGGCTCTCCGCTGTGCGATACCGCAGGAAGGCTGCTTGCTGTTGTCAGTCACAATGCTGATCCTGCTGCCGGGCAGCGCGGCCATGCGGTTGCCGTAGCCAATCTGCAAGTCATCTTCCCGGCAATCGAGGAGATCATGCCCTCTTTTGCCGGTCTATCTGAAGAACATCTTGATCCGGCGGCCCGCATCAATCAGGCGATGATGCAGCTTTCTGGCCGCGCCTTTGAAATTTGCTCTGTTTTTCCCGCCATTGGTTTGGAGCTGGAACGGATGCGGAAGGAGGGTATCAGCGAGGACGATGAGGAAATTTTTGCTGAGATCAACGGCTTTGCTGCACGGACGATTGCTGCCGAAGCCTTTATTTTCTTCTTCAGCAATCTGGACAACAGAAGGAAAGCCGCTGCAAGCCGTCCTGATTACACAAAGCTCGCCGGGCAGCTGCAAAATGGTCAGGTCATCCTCTGTCTTGGGCAGGAGCTGTCGCATCTGCTTGGCGCAGAGCTGCCGTCAACAGAGGCGATCAAGCAGCATCTCAGTCAAAACGGTTTTCATGGCCCTTTGTCAGAACTTTGCGAGCAGAAAGAGCTGGCCTTGAACAGCAGCCGCGCTGATCTGGTCAATGACATCCGCGCCCTGTTCAAAGCAGACCAAAAAAAATCTCCGGTCGCGCTGCACGAGCTGCTGGCCAATCTGAAGAATCCCTTTTTAGTCATCTCGACCGCCTATGATGACCTGCTGGAGCAGAGTCTGCGCGGCAGGCGGAAATTTGCCGTGATTCATCCGAACATGGAAGACAAACGATGCCTGCTGCGCTGTTCCGATCAAAAGGATGTCTTCTGCACCCCGGAAGAACTGTCCAGCTTCAGCCTAATGGAAAGCGGCTATGCGGTTATTTATCAACTCCGGGGCGGCATTTTCAATGACAAAGGCCATCTCCTCCTGTCGGAACGCGATTATTTCACCTTCACCCGCTTCATGCAGCAGCAGTTTCCTGACTATATCGGCAGCAAACTGAAAAATTCGCTCCATTCACTCTGGTTTCTTGGCCATCACCCGGAAAGCTGGGAAGAACGCCTGCTGATCAAGTCGCTTCAGGAGCTGCGGCACGACCGTGCGCCGTCGCTGGCGATTCAGGAGGGCGGCTCTTCGTTTGCGCAATCGTTCTGGCAGGATAGAAAAGTGAAGGTCTATGATTGCCCGCTCAAGGACTTCGTGCAGGAACTTGCTTTGTGCACAGCGGATTGAGCATTTTTGATGTTTCGGATGCCACAATCGCGCTGAAAAACGTCTTATTTGGAACAGAAAACGTGGCATTCGCGATTCAAAACGTCTCGTTTGACGCTGGCAACGACGTGTTTGCAGCAGCGAATGCCTCATTCGCAGCGTGAAACGTGGCATTCGCAACAGCGAATGCCTCGTTTGAAGCGTGAAACGTGGCGTTTGAAACAATGAATGAGGCATTTTAAACAGCGAATGCCTCGTTTGAAGCGTGAAACGCGGCATTCGCAGCATGAACTGAACAGGCGGAATCATGAACAATCTTTCGGCAGCTTGCTTGGAACCCTACATCGGCCTGAAACCGTTCACCGAGCAGGAGAAAGACCGCTTTTTTGGCCGCGACCGCGAGACAAGCATTCTGTTGGATAAAATCCGCGCCAACCGCTTGACTTTACTGCTGGCGGCCAGCGGCGTTGGCAAAAGCTCGCTGCTGCAAGCAGGCATAATGCCGACGTTTCGTGCGGACGGCCATGCGGAACTGATCTATCACAACAGCTGGGCTGCCGAGCCGGGCGCGGCACTCAGGCAGAGCATCCTGAATCATTACGCCAAACGGCCCGGCCTGAGCGGCTTTGGCGGCGATTTCACCCAGCTTTCCCTGAAAGACACCTTGCTGGCCTGCACCCTCTTCGGCAGCGGCCAGCAGATTCTGCTGCTTGATCAATTTGAAGAGTTTTTCAACTATCAGCGGTTCCAAAAGGGCTTCAAAACGTTTGTCGAAGAGCTGAGTGCGGCTGTTCTTGACCGCAGCCTTCCGGCCTGCTTTGTTTTTTCGATGCGGGAGGACTTCGCCCTTGAACTCAATGCCTTCAAGCCCTTTCTGCCCGGCGTGTTTGACAACTATTTCCGCTTGGAGAAGCTGACCCGCGACCAAGCGCGGCTGGCGATTGAGCAGCCGCTAAAGCAAATTGGCTGGAGCTTCGCGCCAAAGCAGGACAGCAACGAAGGATTGCTGGAGCAGGTGCTGGATGATCTTGCCAAGCGCGAGCAGGAGCGGCAGTTCGGCGTGCAGGAGCTGCTTGCGCTGCAAGAACTGCCGCTTTTGGTGGAGCCGCCGCATTTGCAGATTGTCTGTCAAGAATTGTGGCGGCATCACCGAGATGAGGCAGATAAGCTGTTGTGGCTGTATCACCGGGGTGAGGCGGAGGTGGTCAAGCAGATTACTCATGCGGCGTATCAAGAATCGGGGCGGGCTAAAGGTATTTTAGAAACCTACTTTCTCCGCAAGATTGGCCAATTCAATAAAAAGGAGCAGGTGCTTGCCTCAGCCGCTTTTGATCATCTCGTTGGGCAACGGGCCACCAAAGTGGCGCATCCGCTGGAGCGATTGGCTGAATTGACCCGCTCTGATGCCAATGCGCTGAAGCTGATGCTGGACAAACTCCAAGATTGCGCGGTGCTGCGCCGCCAAAAGCGCGGTGAAGAGTTCTGGTATGAGCTGTATCACGACATTTTTTCTGAATCCATTGACAAATGGAACCGGGAGTTCAAGCATCAGCAAAGGGTGAAGCGGCTGATCGTGGGAACGGCTGTGGTGCTGATTGCTGGCGGTGTTCTTTTTGCGGGTAACAACTGGCGGGCGAATTATTATGGCCGGTATTTGCAGCTCAGTCCAAAGGAAAGCATTTCTGATCGGATCGAAGTGTATAAAGGAGCGATGGCAGGCCGGGATATATTTCATCAGCGGCGGTTTATTCATGAAATGCCTTTTACCATCAAAGAACTTGAAGCAGGCAGAAAGTTTGACCTGATAATAATTGAGAGGAAAGGTGAAATTCAGTCCGATGTGATCGAAAGAATACCGATGGCAGAACGCATTCCCTTCTATATAGAGGCTGGACTGTATGAAAAATTGCATGAGTTGGCTAATAATGTTTTTGAAGAGAACAAGCTGGATTATGTCAAGGATTTCCCTGCGCAGCTTGCACGGTTGCGGACAAAGAAGAGTGTTGACCTTCTGCTACGGACAGCCGCGAATAAGAAGACGGGAGTCGTGGTTCCTCTTGCGCAGTTAGGCGAGAAATCCATCCTCATCGGATTCCTCTCGGATGCGGATGATTCCGTGCGGCAGGCTGCTGCTGAAGCACTCGGCAACTTAGGCGACCGCTCAGTTGTGCCTGAACTCGTCAAGTGCCTCACGGATGAGCATATGTTCGTCCGTGAGGCTGCTGTAGAAGCACTCAGCAACTTAGGCGACCGCTCCGTTGCGCCTGAATTTGTCAAGCTCCTCGCGGATGAGGACGAGAACGTACGGCAGAAGGCTGCTGAAGCACTCGTCCATATAAGCAACAGCTCAATTGCGCCTAAACTTATCGAGTTCCTCGCGAATGAGAACGAAAACGTGTGGCAGAAGGCGGCGGAAATACTCGGCCAGATAGGCGACAACTCAATCACGCCTGAACTCATCAAAATTCTTGCAGACAAGAATGAGAATGTGCGGGCGTTTGCTGCTAAAGCACTCGGCAAGCTAGGCGACCGCTCAATCACGCCTGAACTCGTTAAGCTTCTTACGGATAAGGATGGGGCCGTGCGGATAAGGGCTGCGGAAGCACTCGGCAATCTGGGCGACAGCTCTGTCGCACCTGATCTTGTCAAGCTCCTCGCGGATGAGAATGATAATGTACGGATGTTTGCTGCCGAAGCACTCGGTAAGCTTGGCAATAGCTCATTCACGCCTGAATTTATTAAAATCCTCGCGGATAACAATGCGAACGTGCGGTACTCTGCTGCATCTGCACTAGTCAAGTGGAACGGCAGTTCATTTGCATTGAAACTCCTCGCGGATAAGGATTCAGAAGTTCGGCGGTCTGCTGCTATAGCACTCGGCGACTTAGGTGACCGCTCCGTCGTCCCTGAGATCGTCAAGCTCCTCTCGGATCGGGATTCAGACGTGCGGCAGTCTGCTGCATACGCGCTCGGCAAGCTTGGTGACCGCTCCGTCGTCCCTGAGATCGTCAAGCTCTTCTCGGATGGGGATTCGGACGTGCGGCGGTCTGCTGCTATAGCACTCGGCGACTTAGGTGACCGCTCCGTCGCCCCTGAGATCGTCAAGCTCCTCTCGGATGGGGATGAGTTCGTGCGGATTTCTGCTGCGACAGTACTCAGCAGTATGGGTGACCCCTCCGTTGCTCCTGAACTTGTCAAACTCCTCGCAGATAAAAATGCGAACATGCGGCAGGTGGCTGTTGAAATATTCGGTAAACAGGGTGACCCCTCCGTCGTCCCTGAACTTGTCAAACTCCTCGCAGATAAAAATGCGAACATGCGGCGGGTGGCTGCTGAAATACTCGGTAAACTGGGTGACCCCTCCGTCGTCCCTGAACTTGTCAAACTCCTCGCAGATAAAAATGCGAACATGCGGCAGGTGGCTGCTGAAGCACTCGGCAAACTGAAGACGGCGGCACCGATTTCCAAGCCCGCTCTCGCTGATGTGGAAGAGAAGCTGCATCAACTCGAAAACGACAAAGCCACTTGGCGGGCGCAGCGCGACCAGCGGGACACCGCTAAACGCAGCGATGACAGCAGCAAGCTCGAAGATGATGTGCATTGGCAGCTTCGTGAATATCGGATCGGCAACACCCTAGCCAGCATCGACCCGGAAAAGCGCGGGATTGAAATGCTCAAACATCCGCTGCATCACGTCCGGCAAGGGGCTGTCCGCGCCTTGGCAGGCAAGGCCGACGCTGACCTGATCGACAAAATCATCCGAGCGCACCAAAAATTCGACCCGGAAGAGCTGCCTTCGCCTTTCCCCTACACCGCCTTCCAAGCCATTGACCTCGCCCTGTGGAATCTGGAATACACCGGCACAGCGACTGATCTGGCCAAGCTGAAAGATATCCTCAAAACCGTTCCAGAAAAAAGCAATATTCCCGGCCAAGACGGGGCAATTCAAGAACGGCTGGAGTGGACGATTGAGCGGCTAGAGGAAAAGGCTGCGAAGGACACTGGGACGGCGGCGGTTAAGTGACCGCTTGTTCTGGCTCCGGCAGCCTTTTCATGTTAGCATGTCGCTGTCCGAGCGAATTAGAAGAAAAGACAGCAGCGATGAAATCCATTCAACAGGAGAATAAAACAATGAAGCTCAAAGTCGTTCTGGAACAGGGGATGGACGGTTTTATAGTCGCCTTCTGCCCGGCATTGAAAGGATGCGTCACGCAAGGACGGACGGAGCAGGAAGCAATTGCAAATTTGAAGGAAGCGATAGAGCTGTATCTTGAAGCCGATCCGCATGATCTTATGTTGCCGCCAGATAAATACAAGATCTGCGAGGTGGCTGTATGAGTCCAAAGCCCCTGCTGGTATCCGGGCGCAGGCTGGTCAAGTTGTTTCAGCAGCTTGGTTACGAAGAAACATCTCAACGCGGAAGTCATATCAAAATGAAGCACCATCGGACCGGTAGTGTTGTTATTATCCCTGACCATAAGGAATTAGACCGATGGACGTTGAAAACTATTCTTAAACAAGCTGAAATCTCTGATGAACAGTACAACCAGCTGCTTAAGCAAGGCTAAGTTGTTATCAAATAACCTCTGTGTAGAACAGTTCATCCTCGAAGTCAGCGGCCTGACCATGCAATTCGGTGGCATCCGCGCCTTGGACGGCCTTGACCTCTGCATCCGACAAGGCGAGATCACCGCCTTAATCGGCCCCAATGGCGCAGGCAAGACCACCTTTTTCAACTGCGTCACCGGCATCTACAAGCCGACTTCCGGCCAGATTCAGCTTCATCTACCCAACGGCAACAAAGCAGTGCTGCTGAACGGCCTGGCTCCGCACAAAGTGACGCAGGCTGGGCTGGCCCGCACCTTCCAGAACATCCGCCTTTTCCCGGAAATGACCGTGCTGGAAAACGTGATGATCGGACGGCATTGCCGAACTAACGCCGGGCTGCTCGGTGCAATTTTCCGTGATAGAAAGACCATGCAGGAGGAGAGAGAGACGGTGGCCCGCGCCTTTGCCCTGTTGGAGAAGACCGGGCTGGCTACTTCTGCGGACGAGCTGGCCAAGAATCTGCCCTACGGGGCACAGCGGAAGCTGGAGATTGCCCGCGCCTTGGCCACAGAGCCGCTAGTTCTCTTGCTGGATGAACCCGCAGCAGGCATGAATCCACAGGAGACCGTCGAGCTTGACCGCCTGATCTGCGAGATCAGAAATGAGGGCATTGCCATCCTCCTGATCGAGCACGACATGAAGCTGGTGATGAGCCTGTCTGATCATATCTTTGTCATGGATTATGGCAAGAAGATCGCCGAAGGCAAGCCAGAGGAGGTGCGCCGCAACACAGCAGTGATCCGGGCATATCTAGGGGAGGAGGAGTGATTGTACTATTTAAGGGAAAGTTACGCTTTTAGTTGACAAAAACTCGCATCAGTATTTATATGACTGCTATTCAACATCCAGTTCTGTGCTGGATGGCTATGAAAATCTTTTCCAGTACAAGGAGTGAAATTATGAAGGCCCTGAAAATTACGCTTGCGTCGGCCCTACTGGCATTTGCTGCAACCCAAGCTGCTGCCCAGCAAACCCCATATTTTAAAGCCCCTATGGATTTTGCGGGCACAGGCTGTCCAGCAGGTTCAATGACTGTTACCGGTGAAAACAGCCCTACCTTGACTGTGATGTTTGACAAGTACGATGCGGCTAAACCGCTCAGTAAAGCTCGCAGCCAAATGGAACGTACTTCCTGCAACTTTGCCGTACCTGTCCATGTCCCAGCTGGTTTTCAGGTCTCTACCCTGACTGCGGATTGGATGGGCTATGCTGAAGGTTCAGTTGAGCTGTTCCGCCGATATTTCTTTGCTGGCACGCCTATGCCTGGCAAAACATCACGTCCCTCTGGTAACTTTGTTGAACGCGATGAGAAACTCTATGGTACAGTGACCAACAGTCCTTGTGGCCGCGACGTACAACTGCGTATCAATAGTTCTGTAACAGCCAAAAGCAATCCAAGTTATATCGCCCTGGATACGATTGACCTCCAGACTAAACCGATGGTAATCTTCAAGCTGAACTGGCAAGCATGTCGATGAGCTGGAGCAATCAAGCGTAAGCTGATTTTTCTCACCTCGCTTTACTCTTGATCCAGCAAGCCCTTGCCTGCATTGGCAAGGGCTTTTCTTCTATCGCTGGTCCAGACAGCAGCAGTTTGCCTCACTTCCCGCCGTGGTTGTTGATCCGCTTGAACAGAATCACTAAGCTGCGTTTCAGCAGATTGACCGCATGATAGAGATGATCCAGCTCGTCATTGGATTCCGAGGGATTGGTATAGAGCAGCACGGTTTCCAACTTGCCCGCAGCTATGGCTTCAGCGTTGCGAGTCAGCTCAACAAGGCGCATAACTACCGAGCGGATAAAGAGAATATTCAGGATCAACGAGATAACCAGCAAGGCGATAGAATAGGGGTTGGCCAATGACTTCAGGACATCCCTAAGACCAACCGCTGGCACCGTAACACTGATCACGCCGCGCACCTGGCCGATCTTATACCCGAAGGCCTTTTCTTTGCCGTATTTTGTAATCACTGTTTGGGGCGCATCCTTTGGATCGCCGTGGCATTGCAGGCAGTTCTGCTCAACGAACAAGGGCTGGGCATAGCGGTATTTTCCCTCTTCGTACTTTTCGACAAACTCAAGAGCCTTGTCTGTCTGAAAACGGGCGATAGCTGCTGATTCAAAGGCATCCGGTGCATTTTCCTCTTTGCGATACTTGTCACTGGTCACGCGAAAAGTCGAGCGGGCCGATTCCCGCGTCATGATGAACGACAGTTCTCTGGTCGCCATGGCTGGGTTTTTGCCGTAAAAGGTAGTACCAGAGGTACTGCTCTGCTCGTCGAGGAAATCGTGAAAGCCTGGAGCCATTTTTTGCACCCAAACCATGCCACTCTGGGCGATCCATGAGCGGAAGGCCAACACTTGATCCGCTATGGCGTGGGCTTCATTGCGGGAAACCTGCTTGCGCAGAGAATTCAGGGTGGCCATAAAAGAGCCAGCCACCAGCAGCATCGTCAGAATGAACACCCCGAAAAATTTCAGCGGAATACTGAATCGTCTTCCCATCGCAACCCCCTTTTTTTTGTTGCTAGGATTTTAATAGACCTGAGACCTCACAGTTTTTGGCTCCATAAGAGAAGAGTTCAACTCGTTTGCCAAGGAGTTTGGCTCGGTAAGAAAGGAGTTGAAGTCGGCAAAACTCCTCTGTGGCCAAGCCAAACTCCTTTGTAATCGAGCAAGAAAGGAATATTTTCTAGGGGTTAAGCAGAAAACACCGCTACAGGAGAATTTTCTGGAGCAACACAATCCCATCTGGCGTGAACGGTTCCTGCTGACTGAGTTGCAGAGCCGCTGCGGGCGACAGAAATAGCCCAGATTCCACCTCTTCCTTCTGAAGGACAAACGACCCTTCATGCACGCAGCGGAAAACCCGGCCCCAAACCCGGTTGTTTTCGTCCTCGTAATATTGGTCAAAGAGAAAAGCGAGCTGCCCGCCGCTTACGCCCAGTTCTTCGGCCAGCTCGCGTTCGGCGGACTCTTCGTAGCTTTCCCCAGCTAGAACCACTCCGCCTGCGGCCACGTCCCAATAGCCAGGGTAAATATCTTTGCTCTGGGTGCGCTTCTGAATGAACAGCTCACCAGCCGAGTTGAACACGAGAATATAGCAGGCCCGGTGGGTGAGTCTCTGCTCCCGCATCAATTGACGGCTGATCACCCCGATTTCCTGGTTGTCCTGATCAACAAGCTGGACAATCTCCTCACTTGGCTTCATCTGCCTGCTCCTCCTTTTCGACGCGATGGCGGAACTGCCAGCAGCGATGCGGCTTGCTCTCGATAAAATCACGCGGCACGGTCTTGGCCGTGAGTTCTTTGACCATAAACTCCTGCTCCAAGTTCTCGTCGAGTTTGAACTTACTGAAGTTGGTGGAGAAAATCAAGGTGCCGCCCGCAATCAGCCGCTGCATGGCTAAACGCAGCAGTTCAGGATGATCCTTCTGAATATCAAAAACCAAGTCTTTATGGCGGGAATTGGCAAAAGTAGGCGGGTCAACAAAGATCAGACCATAGTGTTCTCGGCAGGAATTTTTGAGCCAAGTGATACAGTCGTCCTCGACAAACTGATGCAGCCAGCCGCCATAGCCGTTAAGGGCGAGATTGGCTTGGGCACGGAGTAAATACTTCTCAGAGAGATCAACAGTCTTGGTCGAGGTCGCGCCGCCCATAGCCGCATAAACTGTGGCCGAGCCAGTGTAGGCAAAAAGGTTGAGGAAGGTCTTGCCTTGCGCCAGCGCGGCCAGCATGGCTCTGGTTTTGCGGTGATCAAGGAAGAGGCCGGTGTCCAGGTAATCGGTGAAATTGACGAGAAAACGGCCACCGCCCTCATGTACCTCGTACAACTTGCCGATTTCGCCCTCTTTCTGGTATTGCTCCTTGCCGCGCTGCCGTTCCCGGCTTTTGATGAAGATCTGCGAGTGCGGCACTTGCAGCAGGTGGCGGATTACTTGCAGAGCCTGGTTGAACCGCTCTTTGGCCTTTTCCGGCGCAACTGAGGCAGGTGCGGCATATTCCTGCACATGCACCCATTGCTCGTAGAGATCAACCGCGAGGTTGAATTCGGGGATATCAGCATCATACACCCGGAAGCAGGTAATGCCGTTTTCTTTTGCCCACGGGAAAAGAGCCTGACAATTTTTGCGCAAACGATTGTGGAAATCCTGGGCAGGCAGTTCTGGGTCGGTTTCAGCCAGCGGCCAAACCTGCGGCTCCTGCTCCGTGCCGCCGGGCGAGACCGCAGTCAAGAGGCGGCATTTGAGCGGGCCGTTGTACAGCCGGTGCCGCTCCTGCCAAGACAGACCGAGCATGTCGGTCATCTCTGGGTTGGCGGTGAAAAAGCCCATGCGCCAGCCAGGAAAGCTGATGCGGAAGATTCGCCCTAAGCAGCGGTAGAGATATTTGACCGCTTCCTTTTCTGAGAGCCGCTCGCCATAGGGCGGATTGGTGATCAACAGCCCTTGTTCGGTCGGCGGTTTGAGCTGGGCTATCTGCCGTTGCTTGACTGTGATCCGGTCAGCCAGCCCAGCCTTGGTAATGTTTTTGCGGGCCGAGGCCACAGCCTTGGGATCAGCATCATAGCCGATAATATGCGGCCACTCGCTGTCTGCTAGCTGGTCTTCTCGCTCCAAGGCTTCAGCAATGAGCTTTTCCCAGAGCTTGGGATTATGGCCAAGCCAAGCCATAAAGCCAAAATGCTCGCGGAGCAAGCCAGGGGCTGAATCGCCCAGCATCAGGGCTGCCTCAATCAGCAGCGTCCCTGAGCCGCACATCGGGTCAAGCAAACAGGAATCCGCATCCATGCCTGGCCGTACCCCTGCAAGTTGGCAGATAGCGGCTGCCAAGCTCTCCTTAAGCGGTGCTTCGCCGCCATCTTCCCGATAACCCCGTCGGTGCAGGCTTTCACCGGACAAATCTAAAGACAGCGAGGCCGCTGTTCCCTCTACATGCAAGTTGATGCGGATGTCAGGGCTGCGGGTATCCACATCAGGCCGCTTGCCGGTCTGGCGGCGGAACTGATCGGCAATCGCATCCTTGATCTTGAGGGCAGCATACTGGCTGTGGTTCAGCTTAGTATTGGCCAAAGTGCAGCTGACCGCAAAGGTCTTGTTGCCACTGAAATGCCTACCCCAGTCGATTTTCACGGCCTGCTCATACAGATCGTCTGGATTCTCAGCAACAAACTGGGCTAGTTGCAGGAGAATGCGGGAGGCAAAGCGAGACCAGAGACAAGCGCGATAGGCTGACTCTAAACCGGCGGATTGCCAATGCACGGCACCTGGTGAGGTCGTCACTTCCAGGCCGCCAAAGGAGATCATCTCCTCTTTGACCAAGTCCTCTAGTCCGGCTCCGCAAGTAGCGGCAAAATGAAAGGGTTCTGCTTTTTTGGGTCGAGAGCGGACTGCGGTCATGGCTAGCAAGGGTATGATGTATTAACGGGAGAGGAAGCCTACCCAGTTTCTTCTGAAAGCCGGGCGCAAAGGCTCAAAGGATATACGAAGCCGCTGCTTTTTCCAAACAAAAAAGCTGTCTCGGCCTATTTGCCAGGGAACTCAGCAGTCGTATCGGGCGGCGCAGCTTCCGGTAAGGTGATCTCAACCAAAGCCCCTTTCCCCTCTTGTCCATCCATCGTCACTGTGCAGTTCATGGCGGTGAGCATCTTCTTGACAATGGTCAGGCCTAAACCGGTGCCGTTGATTCGAGTGGTGAAAAAAGGCTTGAAAAGCTGCTTTCTGACATGGGGCGAGAAGCCGCAACCGTTGTCCTGAAAGCGGAGTTGGATGCACTGCGGCTTGCTCCGGGCCAGCGAGATGGAGATGACTGGGCTAGCCTGCTTTTTTAGGGCATTGACCGAGTTGGTCAGCAGATTGAGGAGCACTTGGTGCAGAGCGCGTTCGTCAGCTAAACAGAATAATACCCCCTCAGCAACCAGCTCTAAGCGGATACCTTTGTGCCGTAGATCTTGCTCATGCAGGCGTTTAAATTTCTGGACAAAGGCGGTGAGATCAAGGGGGGCGGGCTGCTGGTTCTCCAGGAGATTAAAATTTTTCAAGGCTGAAAGCAGGTACTCCATCCGGTTGATCTCGCCCATTGAGCGGTCAAGAAACTCCCTGATCTTTTCCCGGCCAAGGCTATCCATCTGCCGCCGGAGGACACTGAGAGCCATTTTGAGCGAGTTGAGCGGATTGGCCAGCTCGTGCCGAACTCCTGAGAAGACAAAGCCGACATTTTCCATCAAATTGGCAGCAGCAGCTATACACTCCAAGCGTTTTTTTTCGGTTTGATCGCGCCGGATAACGCAATAGCTGCTCATCTGGCCCTGGCCGTCCTTGACCGGTACTACTGCTGCCAACTCCTCGTAGAGGCTGCCATCCTTGTGGTAGCTGCTGAGTTCGCCGTGCCACTGTCCGTTTCGAGCCGCGCAGTTAAAAAGTTCCGGCCAGGTAGGCTGCTCTTCCCCACCGCCAGGCAGGTTGCTCAATTTACTCCCGACCAGTTCTTCCGGCGGCCAGCCAGTGACAGACTGGCTGGCTGGATTGGCATAGATGATCTGGCCCTCTGGGTCAGTGATCAGTACGCAATCAGCGAATTCCCGGATCGCTGCAGCTAGCCTACGCCGCTCCTCTGACTCTTGACTCCGCTGTAAAGCTGTGCCAATCACATCTGCAGAGATCATCATTGCCCGTACTAACGAGGATTCCCAGGAACGCTTGGCTAAACTACAATCAAAACCGAGGCAACCACGCACATTCTGGCCCACATAAACCGGCAGAATCAGGCAGGTACGGATATTATGCTTCTCCATTTCCTCTAGCACCGAGGCGGGCAAGGCACTGTCCACGCCGATCAACGGTCTGCCGGTTTTCAACGCGGCAGCAGGCGACCGCCAGCCAGCGAGCAGGTCAATGCTGGAACATTCGGGCGGGCAGTCTGGCCTTGCCCAAGAGTAATCTTGCTGTTCTGTCGTATCCTCGGCGAAAATACGGAGATAGACATGCTCGCAATTGACTGTGCCGCCTAAATAGCTCAGGATTTCGCTGATCACATCCTGCCAGCGCGGAGTTTGCAGAAAAGTTTTGGCCACGTAATTGACCGCACAGAGGATCTGATCTCTTTGCAGCAGGTTACGCCGCACCTGTTCCTGCATGATCAGCGATTCCTTAAGCCGCTCATTGGTCAAGGCCAGATCGCGGGCCTGCTGGGCCAGCTTCTCGGTGGCCATTTTGCTTTGGAGAACATTCCGCACCCGGACGCAAAGTCGATCCTTGCTAATTGGCTTACGGAGAAAATCCGCCGCGCCCGCGCCGAAACTGCGGAATTCGCTTTCATCTTGTTCTGCGCCAGTGAGAAAAATCACTGGTATGCCAAGAGTGTCGGCATCAGCCTTCAGCTTCCGGCAAACATCAAAGCCGGAAATGTCTGGTAGATTGATGTCAAGAAGGATTAAATCAGGATGCTCTGTTTTGGCCAGATTGAGGCCAGCCCTGCCATCAGCCGCCTTGAGCACCTGATATTTTTCCTGCTCCAGGACGTGATGGAGCAGCCCCAGAACCGCAGGCTCGTCGTCAACCGCAAGAATGCGGGCAGCTTCGGTGTTCATCGCGTTTTTCCGGTCAGAATTTGTTGCGGCTTCTGTCAGATTTCTGTTTATTTCAGCCGGAGTTGCTGCTAACATGAGAGCCGCAGGACCGCTCCCTGCCGCCTGCGGAGCAGTTCTTCCCCCAGCAGCAAGGAGGCGCAGACCATGCAAACCGCAGATCAGACTGATATCAGTATAACCCCCGCAACGGGTAAAGACAATCTTCCGCCCACATCCGCCTTGAAACAGGTGCTGATTGTGGACGACGACCCGGCTCTGCTCCTCAGCATTTGCGCCGGATTGGAGGGCAACCCTTGCTTCAGGGCAGTGACAGCGGCCAGCGGCAGAGAGGCCTTAGACATCATCGACAGCGGCGGCCTTGATCTGGCTGTGCTTGACATCAGTATGCCTGATATGGACGGCATCCAGCTGCTGCTGGCTTTAAGTGAATCTTTCCCTGAAATTCCCAGCATCGTCATGACTGGTTTCAGTTCGCCAGTTATGAAGCAGGAGCTGAAGCAGGCGGGCGCGCTGACCGTTTTAGAAAAACCACTGGACATCGATACGCTAGAGTACGAGATCACTAGGGCCTTGGATGGATGGAGCGGACGCAGCAGCTGCCTGCCGCTGGAAATCTTCCTCCAACTGGCGGCGATGGAGCATAGAACTATCCATCTTAAAGTCTTCCGCCCTGAGGACAGGGCCTGCGGCAGCTTCTTTTTCCGGGATGGTCTGCTGATTGATGCGGAGCAGGGCGAGCTGACTGGCGACAGCGCGGTCTTGGCCATGCTCGAATGGCAGGAATTCACCCTGGGACTGAAGGAATATAGGCCGCCCTTCCCTGAGCCGCGTGTCAATTCCGCTTTGGTCTATCTGCTCCTTAACACCTCCTGTCGCCTGGATCAGTACGGCAGCAGTGACTGCTTGGATAGAGTGCGGAAGGAGCTACTCCGCCTCCAGCGGCAGAACAAGTCCAAAATCGTCCGCCGATGAAGCAGGTTCTGATCGTTGATGACGAGCCGGAGCTGCTCCTGAGCATCAAGTCCGGCTTTGAGCATAACGGACACTTTCATGTGCTGACAGCGGAAAACGGAAGGGATGCCCTTGACCTCCTTGATCGGAACAGAATTGATCTGGTAGTCACAGATCTGCGGATGCCGGTGATGGACGGCATCGAGCTGCTCTCGGTGATGAGCGAATCCTTTCCTGAGGTGCCGCATATTGTCATGACCGCCTTCGGCACTCCGCTGATTGAAAAGCAGCTCAAAAAGGCTGGCGCGCTCAATGTGCTGGATAAGCCTTTAGACATCGAAGCGTTGGAAATGGCGATCAGTAAGGCCTTGGATGTCCATGAGGAGCAAAGCCGCAGTCTCTTCGGTCTCTCGTTGAGTAGTTTCCTCCAGATGGTGGCAATGGAGGAAAAAACCGTGCATATTAAGGTGTTTCATCCCTCCGGTAGGAATGGTAGCCTATTCTTTCGCGAGGGAGAGCTGATCGACGCAGAGGTTGATCATCTGACCGGTGACGCAGCGGCCTTAGAGATGCTGGCCTGGGAGGATACTAGGGTAAGCATGAAGGAGTTTCCCTCCCCTGCGCCTGGTACTCGGATGCAGTCTGAGCTACTGCCGCTTCTCTTCGCGGCAGCCAAGCATGAAGAAGCGTATGGCCATGATGAGGACTTCAGCAATCCTTTGGAGACAGCCAGACAGGAGCTGGCCCGACTTAAGGAAGAACAGTATCAACCAACTGCTCCTACAATCACTTTGACAGCAACAGGAGAAAACATGGGCATCAAAGACCTACTCAAGAAGATGGCGGATGAGATGGACGGCGTGCTGGCTATTCAGGTGACCGGGATGGACGGCATCACCTTGGCTCTGCACAACCCAACCGGCGCAGACGTGGAGGCATTTTCCGCGAAGTTTGCAATGGTGATGAAGCTGGTTGAGAAATCGGTGGATTCGCTCAAGGGGTTGGGCGAGCTGGAGGAAAATCTGGTACAGACCAAAAACGCCTGGATTCTCACCCGCTTCATCACCCCACAGCACTACGTTGGCATTGCAGTCAGCCGGGAAGGCACCCTCGGCAATATGCGTCTGGTTGCCCAGCGGTATATCGAGCATCTGCGCAAGCTGCTGGCCAAGCCGGAATAGGTAGTCCTGTTCATTATTTTTTTCAAGACAAAAGGGGAGCGCATGGCAGCGGAAGCGGAAAGCAAAAAACAGATGCGTTTGATGAGCCTCATGATCGCTGGTATGGCCAAGTCACTGCATGAGATGTTCGGTGAGGCGGCCTTAGCTGTGATGAGCGAAACCGGGAGAAGCATCCTTGAGATTTTAGAGCAGGAGATGGGGCTGAAGATCGAGGGCAAGGAGCCAGCCGCCGCCCTGGCCAGCATAGGCCGAACATTCACCGAAGAGCTGGGTTTTGTCGGTTCCTTCGCGGTTAAGCAGGACGGAAATCGGCTGATCGTGACTGTGCAGGGCTGCCAGGGTTGGGATATGACCCAGGCAGTCCTGAAGACCACAGGCATGGAGACTCCTTTCACCTGCCCGATCATGAATGTCTGTCAGGCCGCCCTGATCCGCATGGGCAGGCCAGCCCGGAAGTCGATTGTACCTATTCCGGCAGCACACGGCTCAACTATCACCTTCACCTTGGTGGAATAGCGGCAGGCGGAAAAAACAGGGATTTTTTCCTTACAATTCCGCACTGCCCTGCCTTTTCTGTTGATCGTCCTTCTCCGTCGCTGTTTTTTCTGTTAAAATAAAAAAATCCTGCTCCCCTCAACCAAGGATCAGCTATGGATGTGCAGAAAAAACTGTCCCGACTGGCAGCAATAGATGGCTTTCTCGGCACGGCTCTGTTTTCCGCCGAGGGTCGTCTGTTGGCCAAATGTGAACCCTTTGACCTTGATCTGAAGCTCGTCGCCTCCCTTGCCAACAGAGCACTGGTCAATGCCCAGAAGACCGCTATTGACATGGGCTTTGGCCGCTGCCAGTTCACCTACATCCATACGGAAAAAGCCTTAATCCTGCTTCGCTGCCTGAACGAGGGCAGGAACCCGCTGCGGGCTGAACCTGGTAAGTGCCACATTCATCTGGTACTGTTGGTTGACAACCCAGACAGCCTCGGTATCGCCAAGCTGGAAATCAACAAGGTGATTGAATCGTTAGCCGAGGATTTCCGAATGCCGGAAATCGTCCTGCCACCAAAGCGGAAGCCGCAGCCGCCCGCTCCCAAAAAAGAAGCGCAGAAGGCCAAGCCACCTGCCGCACCCCAGGAGCGGCACCTGCGCGACGTGGCAGAATCCTTGGACAACGAGAACATTGATGCGGTCTTTGACGGCCTGTTGATGCAGCCCGCAAATCCGCTCTAAACGGCATGGGGACAGGCATGGCGAAACGGAACTGCTGGGAGGTAAAGCAGTGCGGGCGGCAGCCGGGCGGGATCAATGCAAAGCGGGATGGCATCTGTCCTGCCGCCACCCTGACTGCAATCAACGGTACTAACGGCGGACTCAACGGCGGTCGGGCTTGCTGGGCGTTAACTGGCACTATGTCTGGGCCTGCCGACAAGGTTCAGGGTACCTTTGCCCGTGATCTCAGTAGTTGCTATGCTTGTAAATTTTATGAGCAGGTAATGTGCGAAGAGCTGGACAATTTTGAAGGCACGGTGCAGATTGTGCGCAAACTGCGTGATCGCATCGCGCAGGCCGCCAATTTTCCTTTTATCCAACCCGGATCAGGTCATGGAACCACCGAAGAAGAGATGCGTGCTGGCAGTTGACGATACGCCCAGCTATCTCATGTTGCTGAACATGATTTTACAGAAGCAATATGCAGTAAAGGCCGCACCAAAGGGGGAAATAGCCCTGAAAATCGTTCGGCAAGATCCAAGCGCAGTGGATTTAATCCTCTTGGACATCATGATGGACGGCATGGACGGCTTTGCCGTTTGCCGGGAACTCAAGGCAGATCCAGCGACGGCGCATATTCCAGTTATTTTCATCTCTGGCAAAGAAGACGGCGAAGACCGGAAAAAAGGGTTAGCCCTTGGCGCAGCAGACTTTATCGTTAAGCCTTTTGCGGCTGACGCAGTCTTAACAACTGTGGCCCAGCAGCTGCCAGGCTAATCAGGCTCTGGGTGACTGCCGAGAGTTACCACAAAAGTCGTTCCTACCCCTTCTTTACTCTGCACAGTGATGGTTCCACCGTGCTTCTCCACGATATTTTTCGTAATCGCCAAACCCAAACCAGTACCACGGTTTTTATCGGTGTAGAAGGGGATGAAAATTTGCGCCATCTTCTCCTCAGACATGCCGCAGCCCGTGTCAGCAATCTCTAGTCGTGCGCCATGTTCCGGGAGTGACCGGGTACGAACAGTAAGCGTACCGCCTTTTTCTGACATGGCATGAACAGCATTGAAGACAATGTTGAGGAGCACCTGATAGATCTGCTCTCCATCCATCAGAATTTCCTCTCGCGAGGAATCAAGATCCAGAACTGGCTTGATCTGTTTAACTGTAAATTCCGCTTCCATGAACACAGCCATCCGTTCGACCAAACCATTCAGCGAGCCAGGTGCAAGAGTCAGGTCTTTAGGCCGGGCAAAATCGAGAAACTCCCGGACAATGCCATCGAGCCGGGTAGTTTCCTGAACGATAATACCTGCTAGATGCTCATTGCCTGGCGCAACCTTACTAATCCTCTTACCAATAATCTCGGCTGTGGAGCGAACAATGCCGAGCGGATTTTTAATCTCATGCGAGACAGAAGCAATCATCTTCCCCAAAGCAGCCAAGCGCTTGGACTCATGCAGCTGTTTCTCTAACTCCCGCCGTTCTTCTGCTCTCGCTTCCATAATCCGATCTGCGCGGATCACAATCGCACTCAGGACAGCAAAGAGAATACTCATCACCAGCAGCGAGAACAGGATGATCTTCAGTTGCAGCGAGAACAAGGCCTCCATGTCTGCTGAGAGATCCTGGGTCACAGCCACCACGCCCATGATTTCTCCTGCTGAAGCTCCCCTGTCCTGCCGAAAAGGTACATAAGTTTGGAGTTGGCTCGAGACTGGCAAACTGCCAGGCAGGAGCAGATTGAGCATGGAGCCGCTCGACATCAGCACCGTGGAGCTTTCACCCAAGAGGGCTTTCTGATACTCAATGCCACCGGCGTTTTTCTTGCCCACCAACTCTACTTCGGTTGAATAGGAGATGATGTTTTCTTTGGAGTCAAAGATCGTTACCGACTTAATGCTCATGCCTCGCGTGATGTCGGTGATGATAAGATCAAGCTGCCCGAATTGCACCGGATCAGACAGGGCAATCCGCCCGTAGCGGACAAAGGTCGGCAGGACAAAGAGGTAAAAAACCTGCCGGTTCAGGCTTTCTGCGAACATGCGCGAATAGATTTCGCTCCGCTCCAGGATGGTCTTGCGGGTGTTCTGGGAAAAACTCCAGGTCAGAATCAGGGAAGCCAGCAGGATCACGGTCAGGGAGGTAAAGGAAAAATATTTGACTAAGGCAAAGGGCTGCTGCCCGCCAATTACTTCCTGCTGCTCTGTACCGCTGCTCGGTTTTACCGATTTTTTGGTGAAATGGGATAAGTGAAAGCTCATTCTGACCAAGGGGGAAAAGGAGAACACCATTCATCCAAGTATTGTACGGAGTTCTCAGCAAAGAGACAATCCCTTCCGCTGTTGAGCTGCGGAAATTCTCTGCTCAGGAGATTCAGGCTTCAGAAAATAGACCTCTTACCCAAGATACTGCCAGTCGTTGCCAGCAATCGCCCTGTTGAATACGGGCTTGCAGAGGTACTTGGCGACTCCGCCGCCGAAATTCGTCGCGAATTATACTCGGTCGGCAAGGAGTTTAGCCGAGCCGCAAAGGAGTTCTGCCGACTTGCAGAGGAGTTTGGCCGAGTAGGAAAGGAGTCTGGCCGACTAACCAAGGAGTCCGGCTGAGTTGCAAAGGAGTTTGGCCAAGCCGCAGAGGAGTTTTGCCGACTTGGAAAGGAGTGCGGCCAAGCAAAACTCCTTGGTGGCCGAGTACAACTCCTTTGTAACCGAGGCGAAAAGTTATCCAAATCAACAGGACTGCTGTCAGAGGCCTGATTAACGCAGTCGCCCCTGGAGCATCTTTAAATCTTCCCAGGCGGCTCCTTTCAACTCTGGCTGTTGCAGAAGAAAGCGGGGATGGTATGTGGCCACCACGCGCGCTTGAGGAGCTACAGGCAGACAGCAAGGATGGAATTTCCCCCGCAAACGCAGCAGCGGCGCAATGCTGCCGATCAACACCTGCGCCGCCATTTCTCCCATTGCACAAATTAGAAGCGGCTGACAGAGCCGCAGTTCCTGCTCAAGCCAGAATAAACATCCTTGCCTGGCGGCATTGGCTTGGGGTAACGTCTGTTGCCCGCATTTTATAAGATTAGTTACATAAAGAGCGTCTTGGTTCAGTTGGATTGCGGCCATCATCCGCCAGAACAGCGCGTCTTCGTCCCGGCCCCAGATCAATTTTTCCATTGGCGGAGTGCTGCCGAGAAAGCAGTCGCCGACCACCAGTAGCCGGGGGGAGATTTTGCCTAAACCCAGTACCGGCGTAGATACCAACGAGCACCGCTGACACCCGGCAAGCTGCTGGGTAAGTTCGTTGAGATGAGAGACAGGCTCGTGTTGTGCAACTGCGACGCGAGCCGGTTGTTGAGCAGGAACTGGCTGTTCTTGCCGAACCTGCTGCGGGGCTACTGCTGTCCGTGTTGCTGCAAATCGGCGCAACTCTGGGGTCGCAGGATAATGGTTCAAACCGAGAGCAAGATGGCAGGCAAGCAGGCCGCGAATCTGCTGGAGGAGCTGGCGCAGCGAGGCTGGATCAGGAGTTCTCTGCAAGACAAGGGTAACGGGGTGTTATGGGATTATTTTGCCTTCTGGCTCGTTATTTTCGTCGTTGCTTTCCGGGCTTGGTTCAACAGGCTGGATTGGATCAACATAATACACCTCCTCATTCTTCTTCAACATCCCGTATTTTTCGCGGGCAATCTTTTCCAAATATTTCACATCATGCTTGAGCAGACGGATTTCCTCGCGCAGCTGGGCTGTTTCCTGTTGAAGTCGCTCGTTATCTAGCCGCATGACTTCGGTCTTCTGTTTGACCTGCATATAGGAGCGCAGACTGCGGCCTGGCGCAAAGGCAAGCAGGAGCAGGGCCAGAATAAAGACAATGGGCAGAAGCCGAGCCAATGCTCTTTTCTCTCTCCTATTGAAGCCCTGTCTCTGACGCTGCACCCCTTCTCCTTTTTTCAAGTGCTTTTTGCTGCGAACAACCCAATGATTAAGCTGGATGAGACGGCGCAAGAAGGGTATAGTTCTTCTTTCTTCTCCACCATGCTTACACATAACTCTCAACGCTGTCTTGTCAGTAGCTGCCTGCTTGGTCTCTGTACCCGCTATGATGGACAAAGTAAACCAGACAGTCGCTGCTTAACTCTGCTGCAAAATCTTCATTACATCCCAGTTTGTCCAGAGCAACTCGGCGGTTTAGCCACACCCCGCGTGCCGGCAAACCTAACTGGCAGTGGGGAACAAGTGCTCGCAGGCTGTGCTACGGTCATTACCCAGGAAGGCACCGATGTCAGCCAACAATTCATCGCTGGTGCCAAGGCTGTCTTGCAAATTGCCCAAATGCAGAAGATTCAGCTGGCCCTGCTCAAAGCCAAAAGTCCCTCCTGTGGCTTGAAGCCGCAAGTTGGCGTGACTGCTGCCCTGCTGCTGCAACATGGCATTCAAGTCATAGAGTTTTAGTCTGTCCTTCTACTGTCTGTCAATCCGCAAGAGACGGATGACGAGAATTCCGGCCTCGTACAGCAGGTAGAGCGGGCCGCCCATTAAGAGCATGTTCACCACATCAGGCGTGGGAGTCAGCAGTGCAGCGAGGATGGCAATGGCGAGAATGGCGAAGCGACGGTTTTTGGCATAGAACTGCTGCGACAGTGCGCCAGTTTGGGCAGAAAAAACCATGAAGACGGGCAGCTCAAAGATCAAGCCAAAGGCGAGCACAAAGATGGCCACGAAATTAACAAAGCTGCCAATGGCGATGTGGGGCTTCAGGTGTTCTGACTGAAAACCAAGCAAGAAACTTGCTCCGTAGGGCAAAGTAACAAGGCAGCAGAACAAGGCTCCTACGTAAAACAGGGCGCAGGTGGCTAAGGTGAACCAGAAGAGCTTCTTGCCAGTCACGCCAAAAGGTTTGCCCAGGGCCTGCCAAAGAATGTGCATGAAGAGTGGCATCAACAGGCAGACTGCGGCAAAAAAGGCGACCTTGACATGGGCAAGAAAGGGTTCGGCCACAGAGAAAAAATACAGCCTCTCGTGCAAATGCTGCTGAAAGGCCCCTATCAAATCAGCGGAGAGAAAGAAGAGGGCAACGGTCAGGGCCAGCAGGCTGAAGGCTGCAAGGCGGAGTGATTTGCGCAGCTCCGCAAGAAAAAGCACGATGTTGGTATAATGCTGCTTCATAGACTGCTGGAAGGCGGAAAAGTTCAGAGGCAAAAGCCGCCCGCCTGCCCCTGCCTGCGGCGACCTTATCTTATGTAACAAACCTACAGAGCAAAATCAATTGAATACCCGTTGCGGAGAGTCTCGCACCGTGCTAAAAAGTCTGATAGCCTGCTGACATTGCTTTTTAACTTTCTCTTTTTGGTTCCTATTATGCTTGAATTACGTTTCATCCGGGAAAATATCGCCTTTGTCCGAGAAAGATGCCTCCGCCGAGGCATGAACACGGAAATCATCGACACCTTTGCCGCCACTGATGCCCGACGACTGACCTTGTTGGCCGAAACCGAGCAGTTGAAAAATCAGCGCAACATCGTCTCTAAAGAGATCGCCGTTCTAAAAAAGGCAGGCGACGAGGCCAAGGCCGAGCCGCTGATTCTGGATATGCGGCAGGTTTCTGACCGGATTGCCGAACTGGATCGCATCCTCGCGGAAATTCAGGTACAGCTGGAAGATGCCGTGATGTCTATCCCCAATCTCTGCGACGACTCGGTAGCTGCGGGCAAGGACGACAAAGACAACGTTGAGGTTAAACGCTGGGGCAAGATCCCGGAGTTTTCCTTTCAGCCTAAGCCGCACTGGGAAATCGGCGAGCAACTTGGCATCCTTGATTTTGAAACAGCAGCCAAACTCTCTGGTGCCCGTTTCTGTCTGCTCAAAGGTTTCGCCTCCCGGCTGTCCAGGGCCTTGATCAATTTCTTCCTTGATCTGCACACCCAGAAGCACGGCTACACTGAGTTCCTGCCGCCCTTCATGGTCACGGCGCAAACCATGACCGGCACCGGCCAATTGCCGAAATTCAAGGAAGACCTGTTCAAACTGGAGGGCCGCGATCTCTGGCTGATCCCGACCGCCGAGGTGCCGTTGACCAATATTCACGCCAACGCGACCCTAAACGAGGTCGAGCTGCCGCTTAAATATACCGCCTACACGCCCTGCTTCCGTTCTGAGGCAGGCTCTTATGGCAAAGACACCAGAGGGTTGATCCGCCAGCATCAGTTTGACAAGGTAGAGCTGGTGAAATTCGTCACGCCAGAGACCTCTAGTCAGGAGTTGGAATTTCTGCTTGCTGATGCGGAGGAGGTGCTGCAACTGCTGGAATTACCTTATCGAGTGGTGGCCCTTTGCGCTGGTGATTTGGGGTTTTCTTCGGCCAAGACCTACGATATAGAAGTCTGGCTGCCTGGCCAGAACACCTACCGGGAGATTTCCTCCTGCTCTAACTTCCTCGACTTTCAGGCGCGGCGAGCAGGCATCCGCTATCGCCCCGAAGGCGAGAAGAAGAGTCGGCTTGTCCACACCCTAAACGGCTCCGGCCTCGCAGTAGGCCGCACCTTGCTGGCCATCTTGGAAAACTACCAGCAAGAAAACGGTACAGTGCAATTACCCAAGGTGCTGATGCCGTATTTCACGGACCACTTCTGAGATGGCAGAGTGCTGTCACCTGTTCTTCGCTTGACACCTCGCGTGCGGATTGGTATCACTAATTAAGTGCAAATATATCCTTTTCGCGGGAAAATACATGAATTACATGATGAGAATAATCCTTTCCGTCGCCATTTCACTCACCTTGATCGTCGGTTGCCTTCTCACGCCAGCAGCGGCGGCGGAAAAAGAGGAAGAGCTGTTGCGGGCGGTTGAAGAGGTTGTACGTCAGTACCGGGCTGAAGAGGAAGTAAAACAGGAAGAACCTGCGGTCAGTCAAAATGCGGCTCCAGTCACCCCGCAGTCTGACAATACCCCTGCCCAGCAGCCGCAGGTGGAACCGCACAAGCCTGCTGAAGATATTAACGTGAACATCTGGCAGCAACTTGCCGGAGCTTCTCCTGCTCCCAATCTTGGAACTGAGCAGGGCAAGACTTCTCTCCCTACCGCGCCCCCGGCGGGCAACGTTGTTCAGCAGCTCCAGAATTCTTCCAGTCCTGGCGAGCCAACAGCGGTTGCTGCATTATCTGTTGCCAAGGACGACATTATCGTCACGATTGAAGAAGCTCTCCGTCAGTACCGGGCCAATGATTTCGCCGGAGCGATTTCTAACTTGGACTACGCTGCTCAGTTAATTCGCCAGAAGAAAAGCGAACGGATGAAGGCTCTATTGCCCACCCCCCTATTTGGTTGGCTCGCCAAAGAACCAGCAGCCAAATTCTTAGGCACAGCAGTGTTCGGAGGTGGCTCGACGGTCAGTCGCGATTACTACACCAGCGTTGGTGCGGCACTTTCGGTCGAGATCGTCTCGGATTCACCTGTTCTCCAGTCGATTATCATGATGCTCAATAATCCCCTATTTGCCGGTGCCTCTGGTGGAAACCTGCAAACGGTCAAGCAGCAGCGAGCCATCATCAAATACAACGCCAACGACCGCAGCGGCGAAATCAACATTGTCGTGGACAGTCGTTTTATTGTCACAGTCAAAGGTCGAGCTGTTGATCAATCCATGCTGCTTGCTTATGCCGAGGCCGTGGATTTCGAGGCATTGGCAAAGAATTAGCGATAATCAGATCGGATTTCTAAAAAATTCTCCCAAGGAGTGCTGCCAAGGTTTTCCTTGCGTGAGATAACCTCAGCCGCCCGAACTGAACTGGCCTTCTTCCGGGCGGCTGAGGTTTCTTTTCTTTTTCACGCCATACAATACAAGAAGATGCCTGAACAGAAAGGACAGCCCTTTGTCCGCCCCGTGACTGACGAGGCAGTGCTGAAAGCGACCAAGGAGATCATGGTCAAATTCATCGAGATCGGCAAGGTGACTCCGGCGAATTTTGAGGAGCATTACGAGCGGGTTTTCAACACCATCAAGAAGTCGGCGAGAGAGTTGAGCGATGACAGCGCAGCTTGATCCGCAGCTCAATTATGCGCCGGAGCATATCCGCCATATCCACCTGATGGGCATCTGTGGCACAGCGATGGCCGCTTTAACTGGGATGCTCAAGGAAAGCGGTTACGTGGTCAGCGGCTCAGATCAGAACGTTTATCCGCCGATGTCGGATTTTCTCGCGCAGGCTGGCATCACGGTGATGCAGGGCTACAGGCCGGAAAATCTGGAGCCGCGCCCGGATTTGGTCATCGTCGGCAACGTCATCCGGGCCATTTACCCGGAGGCGCAGCGGCTGGCCGAGCTGCGCATTCCCTACCTCTCCATGCCGCAGGCTCTGGGGCATTTTTTCCTGCACAGCGCAATCAAGCCATTGGTTGTGGCCGGAACGCACGGCAAAACCACGACATCCTCGCTGCTGGCGACGGCTCTGCACCGAGCTGACCGCTCGCCGGGCTTTTTTATTGGCGGGATTGTCGAAGCATTCGGTAGCAACTACCGCATCGGCAGAGGCGACTGTTTCGTGATTGAGGGCGACGAGTACGACACCGCCTTTTTCAACAAAGTTTCCAAGTTCCTGCACTACCGGCCCTTCTGCGCCATTGTCACCTCGATTGAATTTGATCACGCCGACATTTTTGCTGATTTGGAGCAAATCAAGGCTTCCTTCGGTGAATTTGTCCGCCTGATTCCGGCAGAAGGCGCGTTAATTGCCTGCATGGACGATCCAGTGGTGGCGGAAATTGCCGCGCTTTGTCCTGGTCAGGTAATCGGCTACGGTAGGGGCGCGAACTGCCGCTGGCAGCTCCGGGATTTTGCCGCTGCCGGGCTTGGCTCGACTTTTGCCGCTTGGAAAGACGGCAGCCTGTTCGGTGAATTTTCGCTGCCCATGCCGGGCAAGCACAATGCGCTCAATGCCTTGGCCGTGATCGCTCTGCTGGAGCATCTTGGCCTCAGCTATGAGGAAATCCGGCGCGGGCTGGCTTCCTTTGAGGGCGTGAAGCGGCGGCAGCAGGTGCGCGGCGAAGTCAACGGCATCACGGTAATTGATGATTTCGCTCATCATCCCACCGCCGTGCGCGAGACAATCAGCGCGTTGCGGCTGGCTTGGCCTCATCGCCGCCTGCTGATTGTTTTTGAGCCGCGCACCAACACCAGCCGCCGGGCGGTCTTTCAGCGGGAATACGAGACGGCCTTTGTCGGCGCGGACATGGTGGTGGTGCGGGAGATTATGCCGCTTGATCACGCCGCGCCGGGCGACAGCTTTTCCTCGCAGCAGCTGGCAGCGGCCCTGAACCAGCAGGGCATTCCGGCGGAGTATTTTCCCGACACCGATACCATTCTTGCTTTTCTGCTGGCGCGGGCACGGCCTGGTGATGTGATCGCCATTCTTTCCAACGGCGGGTTTGACAACATTCATGTGCGGCTGCTGGAGGGCTTGCGTGCCTTGCCGGGGCCAATTCATTATGGAACTGAGCTTTGATCCAGAGAAGAATGAAACCAACATACGAGAGCTTGGCCTGTCATTCACAATGGTTGAGAATTTTGACTGGAATTCTGCCGTTATCGTGGAAGATGTCCGGGAAGACTATGGCGAGCGCAGATATCAAACTCTCGGTTTTGTTGATGGCCATCTGCACATGGTCGTCTTTACTCCGCGAAACGGCAAAATTCATGTGATCAGTTTTCGACGCGCCAACAAAAAACGTGAAAGGAAAAAATATGGCGAGCAAACCAAATCCTGAAAAAATTACTCGCGATAATCCTGAAGTTACCGACGAGTGGTTTGCTCAGGCTAAACCAGCTTCCGCTGTTTTGCCAGAGTTGTTCGGTGCTGTTGTTGCAGCGGAAATGCTTAAACCAAAACGTCGCAATCGTCCGGCGTTAGAACAAACTAAAACTCCGGTCAATATCCGATTAGATACAGAAATCGTCAGCGCGTTTAAAGAAATGGGAGCGGGCTGGCAGGCAAGGATTAATGACGCTCTTAAAGATTGGCTTAAAACTCATTCAATTGCTGCGCAACGTAAAACGTAAAGTTTTGGCTGCGGAGTATTTTCCCGACACCGATGCCATTCTTTCCAATGGCGGGTTCGATAAAATTCATGTGCGGCTATTAGAGGGATTGAATGCCTTGCCGGGCTGATCGCGACGACTGGCAGCAACTGCTTGCCACGGTGGAAAATTTTTCGCCACTGCTCCCAAATCAGCCTGGCAGACAACCCGTGGTCGCCTCAACCAAAGTTTAGTTTGCCTCAAACTAAACTTATTTTTGACGGACAACATGTTATTCGAGGTAAATCACATGTTGTTTACCACAAATGAAAATTTGTTTTAGCGGATAACATTTCGTTTGAGGTAAACGAAAATTTCTTATGACAGACAACATGTTGTTTGCGGCAAATTAAACTTTATTTTGGCGGACAACATTTCATTTGCGGCGTTTCAATATGATCTGAGGCTTTTTTAAAAGGAAAAAGCGTGCTTTTTGGTGAACGGGATATATTTTTGTTCGGAGCAAAGAAAACGTGCTTTTCGGCAGAAAAAACGCGAGCGCAGGCAAAAAAACGCTTGGCCGCCTTTTCAATATGAGCAGACTGCTGCCCCTTGCAGCGCACCGCGTTTCGGGCTACGAAACTCCGCTACAATCTGTGGCAGAACACTCTGTTCGGTAGCTGGCGCAGGTCAATCTATGTGATAGCCCTTCTCTCAAACGGCTGATTTGATAATATTCATCGCGGCTGCTGGAGAGTTTGAGGATAATCTAACTTCTATATCAACTATAATTATGAATCTACTTTCTGTGTCTATAGAAAATTTTCGCTGCTATCAGGCGGAAGTTAAAGTTGATCTTTCTGATCTTACAGTATTTATCGGGAAGAACGACAGTGGAAAATCTTCTGTTCTCGAAGCGTTGGAGGTGTTTTTTAATAATGAAACTGTCAAAATAGAAAAGGATGACTGTAATATTTATAGCGATAACAAAGAAATAAAAATCACCTGTGAATTCTCTGACTTCCCAGGAGAACTGACGCTCGATGCTGGAGCGCAGACGACTTTAGCGGAAGAGTATCTTTTGACTAAGGAGGGAACGTTAAAAATTCAAAAACGATATGATTGCAGCAAACAAAGGGTAACAGCAGAGATATTTGTTTTGTCTTATCATCCGACAGCGAAAGATGTAGCCAACCTTCTTGATCTTAAAGAAAAAGAACTGCAAAAATTAGCAAGAGATCGGAACCTTGATTGTCCCATGAAGGGTAATCCTGTCATGCGGAAAGCTATATGGAATTCAGAGCAAGATTTGAAACTTGCTGAAGTGGCAATCCCTGTAAATAAATCTAAAGAAGACAGCAAAAGGATTTGGGAGCAACTGGAAGCACACTTGCCGATATTTGCGCTATTTCAGAGCGATAGAAATAGCACTGACTCAGATGATGAAGTGCAAAATCCCATGAAGGCGGCTGTTTCAGCAGCAATTGCAGAGGTTCAAGATGAAATTGAACAAATTCAGTTGAAAGTTCAAGAGAAAGCGAGAGAAATTGCTGAAAATACGCATCAGGCTTTGAAGAAAATTGACCCAAAGCTGGCAAGCGAATTAACGCCGCAGTTTATTCCTCCCACGCCTGCAAAGTGGACAGGACTCTTCTCAGTCAATATGAATACAGATGGCGGAATACCGCTGAACAAAAGAGGAAGCGGTGTGCGGAGGCTTGTGCTTGTCAGCTTTTTCAAAGCTGAAGCCGAGCGAAAATTGAGAGCAGGTAGCAAACGCAGCATAATTTATGCAATCGAAGAACCTGAAACAGCCCAGCACCCAAACAATCAACGTATCTTAATAGAGTCCTTTAAGTCTTTATCGACAGAGGATGGATGTAAAATTCTTCTTACAACACACAGCCCCGGCTTTGCCGCTGAACTTCCTTCGGAAAGCATCCGTTTCATATCAAAGGATGATACGGGAAAAACAACCGTTGAGTCTGGCGTTGATGTTTTTGGTAACGTTGCAGAGTCACTTGGAGTTATTCCAGATAGTAGGGTGAAATGTTTGCTCTGCGTTGAAGGCCCTACAGATGTGTCCGCCTTTAAATATCTCAGCAAAGCTCTAAATCAAACTGACAGCTCAATTCCTGATTTAACAAAAGATGAACGGGTTGCATTTGTTGTGTTAGGCGGATCAACTTTAAAACATTGGGTTAACGAAAATTACCTGAAATTACTAAAAAGACCAGAAGTCCATATTTATGACAGTGATGTAACTAAAAAATATG
Organism: Candidatus Electronema sp. PJ; assembly: GCF_048287395.1. Taxonomy (NCBI): domain Bacteria; kingdom Pseudomonadati; phylum Thermodesulfobacteriota; class Desulfobulbia; order Desulfobulbales; family Desulfobulbaceae; genus Candidatus Electronema; species Candidatus Electronema sp. PJ. Next base: position 123,690 of record NZ_JBLWEO010000024.1, read on the forward strand.
GAGACATCGTTAAGGAAGTCAACAAAAGACTGGATGGTTCGTGGGGTGTATTGACCAAGAAGAGAGAGATAGAGAATTATCTTCACCCAAAAGTAATAAAAGAGTCCTGCGGAGTTGACATAGAGATAACAGAACATGTGGATGTTCCAAAGATATTTTCAGAGCCATTTTCTTTCTTGAAAAAATACGATAGAACAATGGGTAAGGACAAAGCAAAAAAACAGCTGGCCGAAAAAGCATTCCCTCTAATGACTGCGGAGATGATCAGAGAGCGTGACCCTGATGGTGAGGTTGAAGGATGGTTCAGGAAGATTGCAGAAATTGTAAATAGTTAATCTTGAAAAAGATCGAAATCTTGACGCGATGAACTTCAAAGGCATCAATCACCTTGCCCTGGTGACAGGCGACATGGAAGCCACCATCCGTTTTTGGCGCGACCTGCTGGGAATGCGCCTGATCAGCGGATTTGGCGAGGCCGGGTTCCGTCATTATTTTTTTGCGATTGATGCAGAAACCAGCCTGAGCTTTTTTGAATGGGACGGCGCACAGCCCGTGGAGCGGAAACTGCATGGCCGCCCGCTCTCCGGGCCAATTGCCTTTGATCATGTCGCCTTTGGGCTGGATTCTGCCGAGACGGTGTGGACGCTAAAAGACCGGCTGGAAGCGGCTGGCTTCCCCTGCTCCGATATGATTGATCACGGCAGCTTTCAGGCTATTTACTCCTTTGATCCCAACGGCATTCCCATCGAATTCTGCTGCGAGGCAGAAGGGCAAGATATTCATCACGAGCTTGCCCTGCATGATACTAACCCGCCGCCTGCGGCCTTAGAAGGCCCAGAGCCGCAGCCGGGCAAATGGCCGGAGGTTGTCAATCCAACACCAGCGACCGAACGGCAGGTGAAAGCTGGAGACGGAAGCGGATTCTTTCAGAAGTGGGCAAAGTTGAGGCGGCATACAGGCGAATAATCAATGATGCTCTATCAAAGGGTATCGCTGACTGTTTGCATTAAGAATATTGGTCAATAACCCAGGGAGCTGCTTATGCGAATTGCGGTCATGAAGGAAACCCATCCTGGAGAAAGGCGGGTTCCCTTGATTCCGGCCACAGCGGACAAACTGGTCAAGCTAGGCGCGGAGGTGGTGGTTGAGTCAGGCCTTGGCTTGAGCTGCCGATTTACTGACGAAGATTACGTCAAAGCCGGAGCGATGGTGGTGAGTAGCTCGCGCAGCGATATACTCCAGTCTGCCGATATGGTGCTCCGTCTGCGCAAACCGCCTGCGGACGAGATTGAGCTGATGCACAAAGGCTGCGTGCATGTGAGCTACCTTGATCCTTTCAATGAGGCCGAACTGGTGGAGCTGCTCCGGCGGGCCGGGATTTCGGCAGTCAGCCTAGAGATGATTCCCCGTACTACGCTGGCTCAGAAAATGGATGTGCTGTCCTCACAGGCCAATATTGGCGGCTACACGGCAGTAATCCTTGGCTCGGAGTATCTGGGCAAAATTTTTCCGATGATGACCACTCCGGCAGGTACGATTAAACCGGCTAGAGTCTTTGTGATCGGCGTTGGCGTGGCTGGATTGCAGGCTATTGCCACGGCCAAACGATTAGGCGCGATGGTCGAAGCCTTTGACACCCGGCCCGTAGTTGAGGAGCAAGTTAAATCCCTGGGCGCAAAGTTCGTCAAGATTGATCTGGGCGAGACCGGTCAGACCAAGGACGGTTACGCCAAAGCCCTCACCCAAGAGCAGCTCGCCTTGCAAAAGGAAGGTATGACCAAGGCCTGCGCCCGCGCTGATGTGGTGATTACAACCGCCCAGCTCTTTGGGCGACCTGCGCCGCGTATTATTGACCGTAAGATGTTGGCAGCAATGCGGCCCGGCTCTGTAGTGATTGATATGGCGGTGGAGAGCGGCGGCAACGTCGAAGGCTCGGAAGTGGATAAGCTGGTTGAAATCGACGGAGTGCAGGTAATCGGTTTCAGTAATCTGCCCAGTCGTTTCGCTGAAACTGCCAGCCAGATGTATTCATCCAATCTTGGCAATTTTATCGAGCATTTCTGGGACAAGAAAGCCAAGGTCTTTAATCTGAACCGCAACGACGAGATCATAAAAGGCGCGCTGATTACGCATGACGGCGAGATTGTCAGCGAGATGTATAAAAGCATCATGAATAAATGAGGGCTAGTATGGAAGCGGTCTATTTATCTTTTGTTTTTGTCTTAGCAATTTTCCTTGGCTTTGAGCTGATTTCCAAAGTGCCCTCAACCCTGCACACCCCGCTGATGTCCGGCTCAAACGCCATTTCCGGCATTCCGCTGATTGGTGCTATCGCTTCTTTGCAGATCGACGACCCATTCTTCTCCACCCTGCTCGGCACTTTGGCTATAGCCTTTGCGGCGGTCAATGTAGTTGGTGGCTACATGGTTACTGATCGGATGCTGAAAATGTTCAAGAAGAAGGAAAAAAAAACTGAGGCACGCGACAAGTGAATCTGTTTATCAACTTTGTCTATATCATCTCGGCAGTTTTGTTCATCTTCGGCCTGAAGATGATGAGTTCTCCAGCCACTGCTCGACAAGGCAACCTGCTCTCTTCGGTGGGAATGCTGATTGCAGTGATTGTGGCCTTGATGAACAACGGGCTAGATTACAAGTGGATCATCCTCGGCATCCTCGTCGGCAGTGGGGTGGGCGCGTATTTGGCCATTAAGGTAGAGATGACGCAAATGCCAGAGATGGTGGCAGTGCTCAACGGCTTCGGCGGCCTGTCCAGCTTGACCTTAGCCTGGGCTGAATACCACCAGCAGCCAGAGATGCCTCTCTTTGTCGCTATCGTTACCTTTCTCTCAATCCTGATCGGCGGCGTGACCTTCAGCGGCTCGATGATCGCCTATGCCAAGCTGGCTGGTAAAATTACCCAGAAACCCGTGACCTTCAAGAGCCAGCACCTCCTTAACGGGGCAATCCTAGGGGCCACTCTCCTCGCTGCCGTGATCTTCTGCGTTAATCCCGGTTCCAGCCTTGGTTACTTTCTTTTCGTCCTGATTGCCTTGGTTTCCTTGGCGTTTGGCGTAACCTCGACCATCCCCATTGGCGGTGCAGACATGCCAGTGGTGATTTCTCTGCTCAACAGTTACTCTGGTTTGGCTGCCTGCGCTGCGGGTTTCGTCATCTCCAACAAACTCCTAATCGTGGCAGGAGCGTTGGTCGGGGCCTCTGGCATCATTCTTACGCAGATCATGTGCAAGGCCATGAATCGGTCGCTGGTGAATGTGCTGTTCTCCGGCTTCGGCAACACCGCGACTTCAGCAGACGGCAACGCCGCACAGGGGGAAATCCGTCCAGCTTCTGCAGAGGATGTGTATTATCTCTTGGAAGCAGCTGACTCGGTGGTCTTTGTCCCTGGCTATGGCTTGGCTGTGGCTCAGGCGCAACATGTTGTCTGCGAGCTAGGTGAACTGTTGGAGAAGAACGACACTGAGGTGAGCTATGCCATTCATCCGGTGGCAGGTCGGATGCCCGGTCACATGAATGTGCTACTGGCCGAGGCTGATGTGCCCTACGACCAGCTTGTGGAGATGGATGACATCAATGCCCGTATGGACAACGTTGATGTCTGTGTGGTGATTGGCGCAAACGACGTGGTTAATCCAGCGGCCTTGCACGACGAGTCTAGCCCGATTTACGGAATGCCCATCATTGAGACCCACAGGGCCAGGGCGGTCATCGTGCTTAAGCGCTCGATGAATCCCGGTTTTGCCGGGATTGAGAACGCCCTTTTCTTTAACAGCAACACCCGCATGTATTTCGGCGATGCCAAGGAGTCTGTCCAAGCTCTTGTCGCCCAGTTCAAGAATAATTAATCAGACCTGTTGCCTCAGCCAGAACACTGGCCAGCAGCAAGCAGGCACCCGCGTCTTGACGAGGTGCTGACCTTGCTGCGGCCAGCCGCTGATGAGGGTTACGCCAAGGCTGTCGTGCTGGTAGCCCAAGCTGCTTGCCACTCTTTGCGGCGCGTCCAGAAATACACCGCGATGAGAACGTCATAGGTAAGGCAGAAGAAGCCATACGCCAAAGGAATAGACGTAAACTCCCACGGCAGGTCGCCTGCATGAGCCTCGAATTCATGAAAGATATCCCAGAGACCATGTAGGGCATAGCCGACCATCAGTGCGGCAGGAACTCGGATACCGATGAGACCGAGAAGAGCAAAGAACAGTGCTGCCACCATCTCCGAACCCCACGCCGCATCAGCCCCGAAATAGACGGTGAACACCAAGTAAAATCCGGCAATGATCGAGAGAAACACCCCGAAGAAGATTTGTTCAACCTTTGGTGTAAAGAACAGCTTTGATAAATATATTGAGCCAAGTACCGTCGTACTGCCAATAAAGCTGTAGAAGAATGCGATCAGCGCAAAGCTGATCATGCTGGCTGTGATTTCCATTTCCTTCCTCCTTAATAATGATTGAAGCGTTCACAACGGAGTTGTGATTTCTGATCATGAGCCTATCATCACTTTTCATGATTGCACGTGAATATCATTCAGTCAAGGGATAGTTTTACACGATGACAAGGTAGCCTCCTGACTCACCTTGCTCATGCCGTCAAGCAAGCCCCGCTTTTCCTACCCAGCAGTCACGCCCAATACACCTGCATTGCCTCGAGCAACATTGTTGTATTTTCTTGCCCGACATGAGCCAGCCTTCTGTGGCTCTCTGCAATTCCGTCACGCCTGTCACGCTGCCTGGTGACACCGTAAATAATCGTCTTGCCTAGGCCGAGAAAAAGATGCTACAATACTACAGTGAGGTACTTGCGTAAGCACTTCTAGCAAGGGGTGTTAAGCACGAAGGCCTTGGATTGTCAAGCTCATGAAAAGTAAAATTGGAGGAGAATACTATGATGAAATTACTTGTGACATGGCTCGGCGGCATAGTCGTCCTGCTTACCGCTGTCTCGGTTCAGGCAAATCCTATTCAAGAACCATTGAAATCCCATCCCGGCTGCCCTGACTTAGTTGTCCAGTCGATCAACACACCTGGATGGGATATTGCCACAAGCAGGTCTGTGATCAAGGCAGAGATCAAGAATATCGGGATCGGAGAAGCCGAGAAAACTCTTGCTCGGCTCATGGATCCCTATACATCTCAGCACATTGGAGTCCCGCACACTGATGTAGCTGAAACACCTGCCTTACTGCCTGGCGCGAGCGCAACAGTCGTCTTCCATCTTCCGTACTGGCCGTATGATCCCACTGCTGATTTTACGGTAACTGCGGACTACAAAAACACGCTCAAAGAGTGCAAAGAGAAGAACAACGTCAAATTGTACAACCCTCTTAACTAACGCTAGGCTCTACGCCAGGCATATCCGTATAATTTACCTTTTGTCGCTCGACGTTTCCCAAAAATGTCGAGCGACATTTTTATTTTTTATCGAGCGATGTTTCTCAAATTTGTCGCTCGATGTTTTTTCTTTTTGTCGAGCGAGAAGCTCACCCTCCCTCGCTCGAGACTGCCACCTTACCTCGCTCGACACTCACACCTTACCTTGAGCGATACTGTGTAAGAACCTCGCTCGACGTTTTTAAAATTTATCGAGCGAGGTTTCCCAAAAATGTCGAGCGACGTTTTTGGATTTTGTCGCTCGATGTTTTTCAGCTCCCTCCCTCGACAGCTGCTGCCCGACTCGGGCAAGGGGCTGTGCCTACAAAGAGTTGTCGCAGAAAAGCCTTGGCGCATTCGGCCCGCAGCAGAAGAGAGATAGGGATAAACAAGTACCTCGAAGTGGTCAAGATGATACGGAATAGGTACTCAGGCTGGGGCATAGATATCTTGGGCTTGTTTCCCTGTTGCGATCCAATCGCTCTCCGCAAAGAGCCTTGCGCTGGGTGGATGTATTTGCATAGTTCCATTGAGCGCAATACAGGAAACTTTCCCTGAATAATCTTCTTGACAGATAGGAAAAGCGTGCTGTATTCTTTTAATATGATGACAGTTACCTTGCGGGCGTGTCGTTCAAGTGTGATTAATACTACTTAAAGTTTATATTCTGCTTAGAGCAGAAGGAGTATAATATGAAGACTCTTAGCAAGAAGGTTTCTTTTGTCTGCATGGGTATTGTCTTTGGCTCCATGCTGTTTACCCACGCTTCTATGGCTAGTGCAATTGTAAACGGTGATTTTGAAGCTGGGAATATAGATTTCTCCAGTGACTACAGCTTCTCTCCAGGCAATCTTTGGCCAGAGAGCAGCTACGATGTACTCGCTGATCCTTGGACAGCGCACGGCAATGCGACCTCTTTCGGCGATCATACCACTGGCACAGGACTCATGCTGGCTGTCAATGGCGCAACAACACCTGGGCTTGCCGTATGGTCGCAAACCGTTACCGTTACTCCAGGCACAGATTACGTATTCTCAGCCTGGCTTGCCAGCTGGGTCCCTAGTTCCCCGGCAGAGTTACAGCTCTTAGTGAATGACATCCCTGTTGGTGCCCCCTTTACAGCTCCCTTAACAGCTGGACTCTGGGAGCAAGTCTCAATACCATGGCATTCTGGGGCTGACATTTCAGCAACACTCAAGATCGTTAATCTCAATACTGCTGGTGGCGGCAATGACTTTGCGCTGGACGATATCTCCTTTGAGAGTCTCACTCCGCCACCACCAACATGTGATGGCGAACCTGCGGATGTCACTGGAATCATCTTGACAAGAGCCGGAGCACTTAACGACCAGGCCCAGTTTAAGTTAAAGCAGGTGACAGGCATTAAGAATGCGGCAACCGAGGCAGCGAGCCAAGGGCTTCCTTTGCACTTTGAGATTGGCGCATGTGGCAGCCCATTGCACACGATCTCCTTCCAGGGGCCAGAGCTTAATGTAAGCTACTTGAACTTGCGCGTTACTCAGGGTAACGTAGATGTCGTGCGGTGTGTATTCAATACAGAAGAATGTGTGATTAACCTTAAAGGCCTTGATTTTGACCCAGGTATTCTTCCTGGCTTGCTCGACCCGGACGTACTCGTGACGCTCAAAGTGGGCAATACAGTGTACATTGATGACAGCCCTGGTGGCTGGACGCAGGCTGACAGTGGCGCAATCGGTAGCTGGACGAAGTACATAAAGGATTAAACCTGGATCACTGCGAGCATGGCTGGATTGCAGGCCGAGAAATCCAGCCCCTCTCGCTCAATACGACCACTCTCCCTCGCTCGACAAGCATGTCTTTTGTCGAGCGATATTTTTATTTTCTCTCCTTTGAGTTCTCCCCTTCCCTCCCTCGATGATTTCTAAATGACTCGAGCAAGGGACTTTGCCGGGAAAGGACGAGCGCAGGCAACCGCAGCTTCATCCTCGAGTCGTAAATTCATTTTATCTTACACGAGAAGAATTCTCATTCTTTCATGAGAGACTTTCCCGTGCATCACTTCTCGTCTCATTGCATATTCAAGAGAAATGATGAATTTGTTCTTGACTCTCTTTCGAGCGAGTGCCATTCTCTGCCTTATCATTCAGCAGATAGGTAAGCAGCTTTTCCCTTCTTCTTTCTTTATTTTTATGTAGGAGAACAGTCATGCCGACTATTCAATGGCGACCCGCTGTCAATGCCCTCACCGTTCCCCAGTCCTACAAAATCGTTCACGTACCCAAAAATACGGCCGGGTACAGCGAGATAGCAGCTGATCTTGCAGCGGCAAACCCCAGCTGGAACGCGGAGATGGTCGAAGCCATCTTGCGGGCAATGCCTAAGGCGATTCAGGCACGTCTGCTTAATGGTGAACAGGTAACATTTGAGGATGCCTTTACCTATCGCGTCTCTTTTCTTGGTAAATTAGACGCACCTGATGACCCGCTTCCTGACCGCGACGACTTAATCCAGATCAATGTCCACGTTTCAGCTGCGTTCATGCGCGAGTTCCGTCATGCCGCCCAGCTCGAGCGGCTCGCGCCGACGCAAAAACTACCCTTGATTGCCGCTGCTGAGGATACGCGCTGCAAGTTGCATGACGTGCTCAATCCCAAAGGGGTGTTAAAGCTGACAGGCTCGAATCTCTTCTTTGAAGAGGACGTGGAAGGCTGCGGCTGTGTGATTGAAGGCACTCGCAGTGGCCGGACTGTGCAGAGCCAGTTTGCCCTAATTAGCAATACGTCCGTGCTGTTGGTGCCAGATATCCCGATTCAGGAAGCCTCTTGGAATAATGAATACAAAGTTTCCATTACCACGCAATATACTGAGCATGGCTTGTTGCGCACAGGTGTTTACGAGCGTAAGTTGCGTTCGCCCTTGACTTTGTTCGGGCAGGGCAATGAAGGAATACTCACAGACAATGCTGCTAGTCCCTACGTGACGGTTACGAGTGCCATTATCAATGCGGATGAGATGCTGCGTATCCAGGCGATCCTCGATATTCATGCAGACCATCTCCTGTTCAACCTGATCGACATGGAAGAAGGCGGCAAGGCAGGCCCGGTCGTGACCGTGACAGACAAAGGCGTTTACACCTTGCAGGGCTTCGCAGATTCGGCGGTTAGTAGTCTGGAAATACGGGTGGATAACTACCTCGATCTGGTTAAGATGATACGGAATATGTACTCAAGCAGGGTCGTGGATATCTTGGATATGAAGACGACGTAGCAGGAAGATTTGTTCCCTGCTGCGTTCACAGAGGATTTGCATGAGAGAATAGGTCTCTGATGCAGGGCACGTGATGTGCGAGAGTATTATATAAGTAGGAAATGATGAATATCATGAACAAGAAGGTTTCTTTTGCAGGAATGAGCTTGGTGTTAGGAGCAATGTTGTTTGGTAGTGCTTCTTTTGCTGGAACAGATGAGATCCCTATGGATGTCACAGGGATAGTTTTAACTAGAACTGGAGCACTTAACGATCAGGCACAGCTCAAGCTGAAGAATGTGACAGACATTAAGCAAGTTGTAACTGATGCAATAAACAACGCCAAGAACGATCCATCTGCACCACCATATTTGATCGTTGATGTTAGCTCTGGTAGCACTCAAATAGCAAACGTTATCATACCTCTTGTCTATCTTGACCTTAACCTTGGCAATGTGCAATTTGCTTATAGTGGGACTCAGGGTCGCTCCCTATTGAGGTGCGTGTTCGATACACAGGAATGTGTTCTTGGACTCTACAGCACAGATTTTATCCAAGAGCTTCTTCCCAATATGACTGCAAACGACGTAATCGTGAAGATGACAGTGGGTGACACTGTTTACGTTGATAGCAGCCCAGGTGGCTGGGACCAGGTGAATAGTGGAAACGGAACCTGGACGAAGTACATAAAGAATTAACGAGCAGCTGTATCACTGAGCCTCTCGGCTGGATTTCAGAAAGAGAAATCCAGCCGCTACGCTTGGTTGTACCTCGCCCAAAATGCTTCCCGTATCCCTTCCCAAGATGCGCCCGATCTGTCCAGCCCCATCGAACGTATCGCTCCGGGGCATACGCTCGATGGGGCTGGGCTGCATCCGGTGTAAAAGATATCTCGCCTTTTTTTCCCAGGCTCTGCAAAAAGAAGTTGACAAAATAACTCTCGAGTTTTAAGCTGCTACTTACATTTCCTCACGCTCTTCCGCCTTTTCTTCTCACCTTTACTGGAGAACAGTTATGGCGACCATCCGCTTGCAGTCTAAAGGTAAGATCTCTGCCGCGCCCGTTTCGTATAAAAACACTCGCTCTGGATATGGTAAGAAGGTTGACCTTGAGTACCTTGTTGCTAAACTCGCGGCAGCTCATCCAGACTGGGATAAAGAGATGATCAGGACTACCCTGACCTATCTATTCAAAAAGATTACGCAAGACCTAATGGAAGGCCGACAGGTGCTCCTGGGTGACAATATGCTCTTTCGGCTGTTCTCTCGTGATGGGCAGCTGCTGACACCGGGCGAGCTTGGCCCAGAGGATGAGGGACTCTTCAAGGTCGATGTTGTCTATGATCCGCCCTCGCCTGATCCGAAGAAAAACAGCTAACAAAGCAGGGTGGTTGAGCTGGATGTGCAGCGCACTCTCGCAACTATAGTGTACATAAAGAAGCAGGAACAACAACACAAAAGGAGGAAGCTCAAAAAATGACTACGAAAAAAAGGTTGGCAATACTTGCAGCAGCTGGTGCCCTGCTGACATTGACGGGAGGAACAGTATATGCGGCTAATGTTTGCTGTACAGCAGGAACAGTGAAGGCGGCTGGTTCTGTATATTATAATTTTACTACTGGATTCACAGTTAAAGGTTCTCACAGTGCTACGCTTACCTGCGATCAAGCACTTCCTGACTGGGATGGTTCGTTAAGAAAATTTGAACTGATCGGCACTACTAAAGACGCAATGCTTGCTGCCGCTTTGACTGCCCTTGCTGATGATAAGAAGGTGGCATACTGTCTTACCGATGCAAAGGAACCGTCACTACTACCGAAAAAAAACCAATACGGCCATGTCGTGGTATTGGAGGCAACGGATACACCTCTACAGTAAGCATCTACATCCTGCGCACTAGCCGCGTAGCAACTCAATTCATCCGGCTAACGATATAGCGGGCCAACGCACGCAGCGGTTCGGCCCGCTGATCAAAGCATTCCAGTGCAGCCACAGCCTGATCTGCCGCCTCCAAAGCCAAGGAGCGCGTTTTCTCTACCCCAAAAAAGGCCGGATACGTTGCCTTGCCCAACCACATGTCACTGCCTGCGGTCTTGCCAAGTTGCTCTGTGGTTGCTGTTGCATCAAGTAGGTCATCAGTGATTTGAAAGGCCAAACCAACGGCCTTGCCATACTCGGTCAAGGCTTGCAACTGCCCTGCATCCGCGCCACCGCCAATCGCCCCCATCTGCACCGCCGCCGTGATCAGTGCACCGGTCTTGGAGCGATGAATGGTCTTGAGTAGCTCAAAGGGAATCTTTTTTTCCTCGCTGGTAATGTCGAGATACTGCCCTCCAACCATGCCCAACGGCCCAGCAGCCTGAGCTAGTACGGCAATTAAGCGCAGGCGTACTGCCGGAGCCGGGCCAGGAAACTTCTCGCTACTGATCAACTCAAAGGCATAGGTCAGCAGACCGTCGCCTGCCAGAATCGCCTCTGCCTCACCAAACTTTTTATGGCAAGTAGGTTGGCCCCGCCGCAGGTCGTCGTTGTCCATTGCGGGTAAATCATCGTGAATCAGCGAGTAAGTATGAATGCACTCCAAGGCACAGGCGGCAGGCAGAAGCAGTTCGTCCACAGCTGGTTCTGGTGCATCGCTGACACAGTGGGCCGCCGCGAGGCAAAAGATCGGTCGCACCCGTTTACCGCCGACAAAGAGACTGTAGCGCATGGTCTCAAGGTGCGCGGCGAAATCACCCTCGGCAGCCAGCATGTATTGCTGCAATGCCTGTTCGACAATCTGCCGCTGCGCCTTCAGATATTCTTTTATCTCCAACATAGGTTATCAGCCTGCATAATAGAACGGATGAAAAACGAGGATAGGCCGTGTACCTGGCTTGCCATTGCATTCCGGGAGCAAAATCGGCCCCCAGCGGTTCTCTGGCGAAAAGGGGGCAAGCAGAGAAAACGGTTTATGTTACCGCAAGAACAGGGCTGCTGCAAGAAAACTCAGCCATAATTTAAATAAGTAAACCCCCGGCTTTGCCGGGGGACTCCCGAAAGTTTGACAGTTCCGGGAGAATATGGAAGTCTCGCTATTCTGAACCGCTCAAAGTTCAAGAAGAGGAGACTTCCATGTACGACAGCCAAAATCTAAGCCTAAGCCACACCAA
>NZ_JBLWEO010000025.1:0-18278 GCF_048287395.1 Candidatus Electronema sp. PJ
ACCCGGATGACCCGCTGCCAGCGGGCAACGACATGCTCCAAGTCAATGTGCGCGTGTCCCAGGTTTATGTCAAAGAGGTGCGGCATCTCGGCAAACTGGAACGCGTAGCGGCAACAGAGAAGGCTCCGATGATCAGCTCCGTTGAGGACACGCTGCTCAAGCTCGATGATGTGCTTAACCCGGCAGGCGTGCTGCTGCTCACTGGCACTGATCTTGCTGCTGATCCGCAGAGCGCAGGCAGCGTGGTGCTTGAGGGAACCCGCAACGGCAGTGCCGTGCAGACACGCCTGCTGCGAGTTGGGTCGGGCGAGATCCTGCTCATGCCAGATATTCCGGCGCAGGATAATCCCTGGAACAACGAATACACCGTCACAGTCAACGCCCGCTACAGCGAGCACGGCACGCCGCGCACCGGCACATACAGCCGCAAGCTGCGCACTCCGCTGACTGTGCCGCTGTCCGTGGAGACCGGCATCCTTACTGGCGATGCTGCCGAGCCGTTGGCCAGCGTCACTGGCGGCACCGCAACAGCCAATGAGCTGCTGCGCATTCAGGCCCTGGTTGACAGCCGCACCGGCCAGCTCACCTTGCGCCTTCTTGACATGCAGGAAGGAGGCAGGGAAGGCGCGGCGGTTGCCGTGACCACAGAGACTGCCTACGTGCTGCCCGGCTTCAGCGGCTCGGCAGTGCAGTCGCTTACTGTTACGGTCGAGAATCTGGCCGACCTGATCAGTTTGACAAGGGACAACTACAGCAGCAGGCTGGTGGATGTGCTGGATGTGAGGATATCATAGGCATGACAATGCAGATTGAGCAAACAGCCGTAATCGGCGCGGGCAGCTGGGGCACAGCCTTGGCCAAGCTGCTGGCGGACAAGGGTGTGCAGGTCGCGCTCTGGGGCCGGAACAGCACGCATATTGATGCCTTGCGCCGCGACCGTGAGAATCGCCGCTACCTGCCCGGCGCGGCCTTGCCTGTGACGCTGCGGCCAACGGACGACCTCGGGTGCGCGGCAAGCTGCGGCTGCGTGGTCATGGCCGTGCCTTCGCATGGATTCCGCGAGGTCTTTGCAGCCTTGATTCCCCAGTTGGCAGACGGCACTCTGTTGGTCTCGGCAGTAAAAGGTATTGAGATCGAAAGCGGCCAGACCATGTGCCAGATCATGCACACTGAGCTGGGCAGACAGGGGCGGCAAGGCAGACTGCATGTCGGGGTATTGAGCGGCCCTAGCTTTGCTGACGAGGTGGCTGCTGGCCTACCGACAGCGGTCACGGTGGGCTTTGCCGACGCGGGAGCGGCTAAGGCAGCGCAGCAGCTCTTCTCTACCGCGTTCTTCCGTGCTTACACCAGCAGCGACATCATTGGCTTGGAGGTCTCGGCGGCGATGAAGAACGTCATCGCCATTGCTGCGGGCATAGCTGACGGCCTCGGCTGCGGCCTCAACGCCAGAGCCGCACTAATCACCCGTGGACTTGCTGAGATCACCCGGCTTGGCGTGGCGATGGGCGCAAAGCCAGCCACCTTCTCAGGCCTCGGCGGCTTGGGTGATTTGGTGCTTACCTGCACTGGCAGCCTCAGCCGCAACCGCACTGTCGGACTCAAGCTCGGCGAAGGGCGCAGCTTGGCTCAGGCCCTTGCCGAGATGACGATGGTAGCGGAAGGCGTGCGCACGACCAAGTCCTGCTGGCAGCTGGCCGCCAGCGTTGGCGTTGAGATGCCAATTCTGGAGCAGGTGTATCAGATACTGTATGCGGACAAGCCCTGCAAGGCAGCGGTGCAGGAGTTGTTTCAGCGGAGTCTGAGGGAGGAGGCAGAGGGGTGAGCGAACCAGCTTCCCCGAAGGCCGCCCTTGATCAGCTCAAGGAATGGCAGGAGCTGATTGCCTATCTTGCCGCCGGAATTGGCAGCCTGCTTGGCGTGTTCCTCAGCAGCGGGGCAGCGCAGATTGCCAGCGCGGTGCTGGCCGCTCTTGTTGTGACTGGCGGAAGCTGGCATGTCCGGCGTTCGCATCGGCAGAAGAAGCAGCGCGAAGAGCAGGAGCGGCTTTGGGAGGAACGGCGCAATCAGCCGCGAGCCGCCTTCCGCAGCCTGTCACCGTTTGAGGAGCAGGACGATCTGCCCGGCCAAGACCGCAAGCAGCTGGCCCGCTCCATCGCAGTGCGGATTGTCAACGATGACTTCCGCTTCGGCATTATCTGCGGCGATTCCGGCGCAGGCAAGACCTCGCTGCTGCGTTCCGAAGTGATGCGGAACATCCGGGCCAACGGCTTGGAGCCGGTTTATCTGCGCAGCCCGCGCCGTTTGGCAAGAACCGGCCTTGCCGTTGCCTCATCCTGCGAACGCTTGGCTGCGGAGCTGGAGGCCTTCGCGCAGGAGCAGATTCCGGCGGACAAATGCGTGCTCATCCTCGATCAGTTCGAGGAGTGGTTTGTTGAGCACCGCGAGCCGGAGGCCCGCGCCCTGCTGGGCCGCTTCATCGCCCGGCTTATTCAGCGTGTGCCGCCGGTGCGGGTGGTCTGCGCGGTGCGGCGGGAATTCCTGGTGGACTTCCACGACCTTGCTGCCGAGCTGCCTGATCCGACCAATCCTGTCAACACCTTCCACGTCCGCAACTTCACCGTGGCGCAGGCCATTGATGCCGTGCAGCAGTGCGCTTTGGCGGACGGCATCGCAGCGGAGGAAGCCTTTGCCGCCGCCCTTGCTGCCGATCTGGAGGAAAACGGCGAAGTGCGGCCCCCGGAGTTGCAGATTGTCTGCACCCATCTGGCTGAAAGCGGCAGCCTCAGCAGCGACCGCTATCAGGCTGAGGGCGGCACTGCCGGAATCCTTGCCCATCACATCAAGAACGCGCTGGAATCCTGCCGCGAGCCGGAGCTGGGCGCGAAGCTGCTCCGCTCGCTCTGCGATTTTCCCACCCGCACCAAAAGGCCGCCGAAGCCGCTGGCCGAGCTGGCCGCTGACATCGGCAGGACGGCAGGCAGCCAGACGGTCGCCGCGCTGGTGCGCACCTTTGTCCTTGCCCGCCTGCTGGCCGAGGAGAAGCGGAAGAGCGGCCCGGATGCCTATGCCTTGCTGCACGATTATCTGGTCGGCGCGGTGGAGCTGGCCACCGGCGATGTTTCCACCCAGACCGAAGAGGCGAATCAGCTCCTGCGCTATCATCTTGCCCAGCAGCGCGGGGTGATTCCGCTGCGCAGGCTGCGTTTCATCCGGGCGCACGCGGACAGGCCGCTGCTTGTCCAGCCGAATGCCCGGCGGCTGATCCGAAAGAGTTTGATTGTGCCTGCGGTGTTTTCAGGGGCGATGGTGTTTGTGGCGGTGCTGATGGCGGGCGGGTTGTATTTGATGGCAACGGCGGGGATTCAGTGGCAGGAAAAGGTGATTGGGAGGCATTGGGAGGAGGGGGAAGCGGGAAGCGTAGAGTATAGAATACTACCTCAAAAGGGGCAGGTAATTAGTGGGATTAATCAAGAATATTATCTTCGATCTTGGGATGCGAAAACTGGTAACATTGTTAATGGAGTAGTACTTTTTCAAAAAAAAGAAAATGTGATATCTATTAATCGTTATTCTGATAAGTTGAGAGAAGATATTCTTATAGCAGAAAGAATAATTCTTGAAAAGAATGTGTCAAAGAATTCATACAGAGAAATACGAACGATTAATAAATTAATCAGCACTGATAGTTGGACAGTAACTGACTTGCCTAATGGTAATGAATTTGATTTCGCAGATACTGAGCAGTATATCAATTACAAGGATAACAAAAATAAAAATGATAAAGTGTTTGATGCGGTACTTTGGTCCGTTGATAAAAAACAAGCTTCTCGAAAAATAAATGGCATTATAGAGAGCAGCACGAAAGTTGTTGGAAGAATGACAGATTTCCAGTTTAGTGTCAAAGAAGATCGGTTGGTTACACTTTCTCGAGAAGGAAACAGTAATGTAGTTGCGCTGTACGATACCGTTTCAGGTGAAAAAATAAAGAATATAACTGATCAGAATAAAGAAGGTTTTGATTTCACCTTTCATAGTTTGACGAAAAAAATTTGTACTGTATCGATGACACCAACAGGCGAGGCAGAGCTTCAGCTCTGGAATATTGATGATGGGAATTTTGTGCGAGGATGCAAGATGCCTAAAGAATCAATTGATGGTAATATAAATTTTACTGCCGACGGGATGTATATTTTCTTCTCTTCGTATAATTATAACAATAGATTAACTGTTCTTGCGAGTGCCAATCTGGAACCTGCTCACAGGGTAAAAATAGGGGATATGCGCTTGAGCAACGAAAAAGATAGAAACTCGGCCCCAATTGTTTACTGGCAAGATGGAAACGATATAAAACTTTGGCACGTCAGCAAAGGCGAGCCTGTCCTGCTGAAAAATATCAAACTCGGCGATAAAGACAAAGTTTCATCCAGTGCCGATATGCAGCGGGCTGTAATATGGGGACCAAAGCGTCCTGCCGAGCTGTGGGATGTGAAAGAGAAAAAGATGCTGTGCTCGCTGACTTCCAGCAAGGATAAGCACATCCAGTCTGTTGCATTTTCCATGAATGATACGGCGGTGGTCATCACCGAAGAAGGCGGCGTTGCCTCGCTGTTTGATGCCAAAGACGGCAGCCCGCTGGCGCAGCATATTTCCGCCGCTTCGGTGTATTACTACGACCCCGACCTGCGGCGCATTCATCTCTGGAACAGCTCCGGCCAAGTCATCCGCCACGTCGAAGGCCGCAGCTATTTCGGCTGGTTTGTGCCCACGGTGTCTGGCGCGGATAAATAGAAAACGCATAGAAAGGTGAAAACATGGCGACAGCAGAGATAAAGAGTAGGCTTCACAGTGTCATCGAGGCAATGCCGCTGGAAAAGCTGGACGCGGCCTTGGCTTTTCTGGAGGATTTGCAGCGCAGCAGCGAGGAAGAGACAGCCCTGCTGCTCGGCGATGCCAGCTTCATGCGGGATTACCGTGAGGCGAAAGTTGACGACGCAAACCGCCCAACCGCCCGCTGAAGACAAGACGTTCCACGCTTGGAACTGGGCATCCGACACCTTGGACGAGGCGTTCTACGCCGGGAATGACCTATTCGACACGTGGAATGCGGCGTTCCTCGCGTCGGATAAGTCAGCCTACGCGTGGAATGAAGCATCCGAAGCGTAGGGCAAGGCATTCGACGCTTGGAATGAGCCGTTCGATGCGTCAAGTACGGCACCCGAAGCCCCGCTTACGATAGCTGCGGCGTGAAATGCGCCATCGCAATAGCGGGAGGCGCAGCAACTCTTCTCCACCGCCTTCTTCTGGGTCTATACCAGCACCAACATCATCGATCTGGCGATCTCCGGGCCGTACCTCCAGGTAACTTTTTTACCTTTTCCCGCGCAAATCGTCGGCGCGGCCTTGTCGGATTGCTGTTCTGCTGGTATAAAAGGATAGTTCCCCTTTTTTAAGAGATGCCACAGACTGCCACTTCTTTTCACATGATCATCACGAAAATATTAAGCATTCTCCCTCTAGTCTTCTTCACTCTCACTGCCTGCGCTCAGACCCAAGCTATCAGCGAGGATTCCGTCACTGATCAGCCTGAAGGCAGCGGCATAGTGCTCATCAATAAGTATTATGAGGAAACCGACACCTTTGCCGAAGGGGTTGGTACGGTTGATTCGACCGCAATGCTGTCTGCCCACAACCGCTGGCGCGCTGAAGTCGGTGTCCCTGATCTTGTTTGGTCGGAATCCTTAGCTCAAGCAGCGCAAATCTGGGCAGAACACCTGAGTAACAACGGTTGTTGTGCCATGTATCACAGTGGTGGCGGCTACGGTGAGAATATTTACAAGGTCAGTGCCGTGGTCTGGTCCAATGGTAGGCGGGAAATCCAAACCAGAACCCCTCTCCAAATCGTTGACGGCTGGGCGAGTGAAGCTAAAAACTATGATTACGAAAACAATACCTGTAATGGCATCTGCGGCCATTATACCCAAATCATCTGGCGGGACAGTACGGAACTAGGCTGCGCTGTTGCCATCTGCCCGGATAAAGCCCAGATGTGGGTCTGCAATTATGCGCCAGTAGGTAATATTGAAGGGCAAAGACCGTATTGAGATACCATGACATGCTAATATCCTGCATGTCTTTTAAATAAAAAAGGAGAAAGGAGATGAAGAAGAAACAATGGTTGATAAGGGCGGGATATGCTCTTCTTGCGAGCTGTTTGGCGGCCTGTGTTCAGACCTCAACCGCCAATTCAAACAATAGAGTAGGTGCTCCTCCTTCTGCGGTGAGGAGTGCAACTTCACCTGCTTCTGGTAGCAGCGGGGTTGATGCGTCAGCCATGATTGCTGCTCATAATGAATGGCGCAGCAAGGTGGGCGTGCCGGGTCTTCAGTGGTCGGACAAGTTGGCGAGTGTCGCGCAGAAATGGGCAAACCATCTTGTTGCCACTACGTGCAGTTTAGGACACAGTGGCAATGAGTACGGGGAAAATGTTTACTGGGCCAGCTCCATCATGCACTCTGACGGCAAAAAAGAACTCAGCCCAAAGACCCCGAAGGATGCGGTTGATAGCTGGGGCAACGAGGTGCAATGGTATGATCATAGCGATAATACCTGTCACATGGAATGTGGACACTATACCCAAGTCGTCTGGAAGGACACCAAAGAGGTAGGCTGCGCAATGGCAGTCTGCGGGGACAATTCCCAGATCTGGGTCTGCAATTACTCTCCCGCAGGCAACATGACTGGCAAAAAGCCATACTGATTCAGGCTGAACACCATCCTGTCGGAGCACGATAGCATCTCACGCCGCCTCTGTCTTGGAGACGGCTTTTTTCATTTTCTGCTGTGCTCATCCCACCGATTTGCTGGCAGCTCACAAATGCTTCAGTTATAGTCGGTAGGAAAGCAGTTCGGCTTGGCCGAAAAGGAGTTTGGCTAACTTGCAGAGGAGTTCTGCCGAGTAAGAAAGGAGTTGTAGTCGGCAAGAAAGGAGTCTGGCCGACTAGCAAAGGAGTTCTGCCGACTTGGAAAGGAGTTTGGCCGAGTACAACTCCTTTGTTACCGAGCCAAACTCCTTGGCAACCGAGTACAAAAGGAGTGTTTCAGCGACTTATTGCAATTGCTGCAACTGCCCTTCTTATCCTCTTACCATTTGAATAAACTATACAAACCTGCTCTCGTCACCTTGCAAGGAAGACACGTGCCGCCCTACCTCCATTTTCTCCCCACAGCCCTGAAGGACGAAATCAGCCGCCTGCATCAGGAAAAGCAGGACTGGATCAGCCAAGATAAGAAAGGCTTTCTCCGCTACCGCGAGCCGCTCAAGGCTGTCCAGCAGCTGCGGGCCTCCAGCCTTGACCTCAACAACGATGTGGTGCGCATTGGCAACCGCGCCGACCTCAGCGAGGCCGAGCAGGAACAGGTTTTTCGCCTGTTAAAAGGCTTTATGCCCTGGCGCAAAGGGCCGTTTTCCGTCTTTGGCATCGACATTGACGCAGAATGGCAGAGCTGGCGCAAGTGGAACCGGCTCCTGCCTGCCTTGCCGGAGCTGCGGGACAAAGTGATCGCGGATATCGGCTGTAATAACGGGTATTATATGTTTCGGATGGCGGCCTATCAGCCGCGTCTGGTACTGGGCTTTGAGCCGTATGTGCATCATTACTTTGCCTTCTCCCTCCTCAACCACTTTGCCAAACTGGACAACCTGCATAGTGATCTGCTGGGGATCGAGCATCTGCCCCTGTTCCCTGACTGCTTTGACGTGATCTTCTGCCTGGGCATTCTCTATCACCGACCCTCGCCGATAGATGCTCTGCATGAGCTGCGCATTGCCCTCAAGCCGGGCGGCTCTCTGCTTTTGGAATCGCAGGCGATCAACAACGACCAGCCAATCGCCCTCTTCCCAGAAAAAACCTATGCCAAGGTACCTGGCACCTGGTTTGTCCCGGCCCCATCCTGTCTGCATAACTGGCTACTTCGGGCGGGTTTCGTAGATATCGAGTGCTTCTGCCTGCATCCGATGAGTAGCGAAGAACAACGCCGCACCGAATGGATGAACTTTGAATCCTATCAGGATTTCATTGACAAGAAGAATCCCGCACTTACAATAGAGGGATATCCTGCGCCCTGGCGGGTCTTTTTTAAAGCAGGGAAGCGATAACTATCTGAGAAGATGAACCCATTCAAAGAAAGGACGATGCAGATGAAGACAGAAGAATGCACACTATACCACGGTGGCCTCAAAGGGGCAGAGACCGTGTTCGGCGAATTGGCAGAAAAATACGGAGTCAACGAGGTGATCTTCACCTTTGAGGGGCATCGCCTCAATCGCGACAAGAACGCGGTGCTGCTCACGGAAGATGACCTCCAGCGCGGCGATATCAGCATGGAAATCGCCTCCCGGATGATGAATCGCACCTATTATGAGACGGAAAAAATCCGGCGGGTCTTGCAAGCGATTTTCCACATGGTCAATAAAGGCCATCAGGTCTTTGTTATCGGCACCATCTTGGAGGATAACTCGGTTAAGGGCGGCACTGGCTGGGCTGTGGAGCTGGCCAAACTCTTCAATCGGCCCCTGCATGTCTATGACCAGAACCGGAAAGGCTGGTTCAGCTGGCAAGACGGCAATTGGCAGCCAGAGGACAAGCCAAAAATCTCCTTTGATACCTATGTTGGCTCAGGCACCCGCTATCTGAGCGATGATGGCAAGAAGGCCATCGAGCAACTCTACGCTGACAGCTTCGGCGAATAAGTAACGCTGCGAATGCGCAGCCAGCGCAACTCTCTCCTGCTCGTTAGCAGCAGGGGCACCGCCGTTTTTGCCTCCCAGTTTGGGGTGTAAGACGGCGGTGTACTTTAGGGCTAGTGGACATGGTTGGAACTGGTCTTGCTACGCCAAGCCAAGACCTCAGCATGAACATGCGCTCACCAGACCTCCTGCCTTCAAGACCAGGTTCCGCAAGCCGCTAATAAACTGCGGCTCATCATTCAGGCCGCGTGTAGATTCTAGCCGCATTCCCAGCTTCTGAGCCAGCTCCTTATACAGCATGTCGATCTCATATAGGGTTTCAATATGATCGGAGACAAAGGCTATTGGCACCATCAGGATGTTTTTGCAGCCTTCAGCAGCGAGCTGAATCAGCATGTCCTCGGTGGAAGGCTGCAACCATACTACCGGCCCGCTCCGGCTCTGAAAGCAGAGTTTGCCGGTTTTGCCAGTCTGCTGCTCCAAGGCGGCAATGGTGAGGCAAAGTTCATCCACATAGGGATCGCCCTCATCAATAAACTGCTTGGGCAAGCTATGCGCACTATAGACCACCTGTACTGTTTCGCTGCCATTGCCGAACAAGGCCAATCCTTCTTGAATTCGAGCCGCTAAACTGGCAATATAGTCCGGTTCAATCGGCCAAGAGCGGATTTCTCGCAGTGGCAGATGCAAGCCAAGCTGCCGGTTCTGGTTCCGTAGGTCAGCAAAGGACGAACCACTGGTGGCCCGGCAGTAATGCGGGTAAAGTGGGAGGGCGATCAGTTCGCTCACGCCAGCGGCAGCCAGTTCCCGGAGCACGGTCTTGGCAAAAGGATACCAGTAGCGCATGACAGGGCGGACGAGAAAGTGGCCATCTGCCGCCAAGACCTTTTCTAAGGCCGCTGCCTGCCGAACAGTGATTGCCGTTATCGGTGAGCCGCCGCCCAGCTTCTGGTAATTTGCTCGGCTCTTTGGCGCACGCCGCAAGGCGATCAGAGCCGCAAGGGGCTTTTGCAGTAAGGCAGGGCCAAGACGGATGATCTGCCGATCAGAAAACAAATTATAGAGAAAAGGACGAACATCTGCCTGCTTCTCAGGGCCGCCCATGTTCAGAAGCAGCACTCCGGTTTTTTTATCCATTTTTCTATCCGCAGTTCAGTTTAAAAATTGCATGATGGCAAGGTACAGGGATTCCGCTCCCATCGTCAAGCAAATGTTGTTTTTAAGTCTTGCCTGGTGCTGATGGAAAGTCTATAATAACTCTATGGTAAGACTGACTTTCACTGCCACGCACAGCATTCTTTCTGCTAGTGCTGCGCAATCCTTTCCTGTTCCGTCCTTTCCGCAGATTTTGCAGCCTCTGCGTATCTTCGGCCAAGATCTGTCAGGAGGGTATCGCCATGAATGTAGAAGACCGCAGCAGTATTATGTTGCGCAACAAAGGCAGCGGCATGGGGTCGCTGACGCTGAAAACTTGGAGGAAATATGGATCTGAAAGTTGAGACCAGAAATCTTGAGATGCGGGCCGGTTGGCAGGAGAAAATCGAAGAAGAACGCGAGAAACTTGTCCGGCATTACGCAAATCTTGTTCTTCACCTGCGAGTCAGCATAGAGGCTACGCCTGGCTACAAGGAGGGCGGTTACGAAGTTAGTCTGGTCGCATCAGTGCCCAATGATACCGTGGTGGTTAAGCGCTGGGGCGAGAAGGTGCATCCTCTACTGGTTGAGACCTTTGATGTGCTCGGCCAGCAGCTCAAAGATATAGTTAAGAAGAAACATAATCACAAGCATGAGGCCAGTGTCAAAGTGCTCGGCGGCGCCCCCGGCGGCGATACGCGGGGCACGGTGCAGCGCGTCTTTGACGAGTACGGTTTCATTATGACCTTAGACAATCAGGAGGTCTTCTTCCATGCCAACGCCCTCAAGGATATGAGCATGAATGACCTTGAGGAAGGCGCAGCTGTCTGCCTTGCCTTGGAGGAAGGAGACAAAGGTCTCCAGGCAACCTGGGTGAAAGCAGCCTGATTTGTTTTCAGCCTCTGCCTCTTTGGCAGAGGCTTTCTTTTTCTGCACCCTGCTCTCCAAACCTGCAAAAATACCAGATACCAATGCACATCATTAAGGTTACTTATCCTCAAGTCGATTCTGCTTTTGTTGAGCAGGCGTACAGAGAGGCACTGGAAGTCTTTTCTCCTATGCAAGAGGAGGAAAAATTACAAATTATTGCGGAAATTAAGGAGCGTTTGCAAAAAAGAAATGCGGTACTGATTGCCCATTACTACACCGCTGAAGATATTCAGGAGCTTGCTGAAAGTACTGGCGGTTGTGTGGCTGATTCTCTTGAAATGGCTCGCTTTGGCCGGGATCACGCTGCGCAAACTTTGATCGTTGCTGGTGTTCGTTTTATGGGCGAGACCGCTAAAATATTAAGCCCGAAAAAACGGGTGCTCATGCCGTCCTTACGAGCAGAATGCTCCCTTGATTTAAACTGCCCAGCAGAATTATTCCGAGAAACACGCAACAAATATCCCGACCGCACCGCAGTTGTGTATGCCAACACCAGCGCGGCAGTAAAAGCTGAAGCCGATTGGGTGGTGACATCCAGCAATGCGCTAAAAATAGTCTCCCATCTTAAGCAGGAAGGCCGGAAAATATTGTGGGCACCAGACAGATTTCTCGGCGATTACATTCAACGAGAGACCGGTGCGGACATGTTCCTTTGGCCAGGTTCCTGCATAGTGCATGAGAAATTCAAAGCCAGTGCCCTGGTTAGGCTTAAAGAAAGGTATCCCCAGGCTGAAGTGCTGGTCCATCCAGAATCACCAATGGACATCATTAATCTGGCAGATTATGTCGGCTCGACAACCAATCTGCTCAATGCAGCAAGAAAAAGCCAGGCCTCAGTTTTCATCGTTGCCACAGAACCAGGCATCTTTTATAAGATGCGCCAGGCAATGCCTGAAAAACTCTTCTTAGAGGCTCCCAAAGAAGGAGAAGGTGCTACCTGCGTATCATGCAGCCGTTGCCCTTGGATGGCAATGAATGGACTGAGAAATCTGCTTGCTGCGCTGAGAGATGACAACAACGAGATTCATGTTGAAGAAGACATCCGCATCCGGGCAGTGAACTCCATTAATCGGATGATGAGCTTTTCATTTGCCAACCCAAGCCAGTCTGCCTGCTTGGTCAGTTAAGCAGATCTTCCACCTTCTGATTAAGCTTTTCAACTGCCTGCGGAATTTTGTCTGGCTCCTGTTCTGCTGTTTGTTGCAGGAGTTTACCCCATTGCCTCAACATCGTGTTGTCAATTTTCCTGATATCATTGTTCCTGCTCCACTCGCGCCCGATTTTCGCCCCAAGGGCTTCCAGGCGTTTTTGCAGGTCGCATTTGATATCTACGGGTGCTTTCGCCAAAAGCTTTGCCGTAATGTCCTGCCAGCCGCAGGCATACAAGGTGCCTTTCTGAAAAGTTTCAAACCAAGCCCTTTCCTGCGTCGAAAGTTGCTCTGTCGCCTGTGTTGGTAGTGCTGACAAAAGACCGAGCTGAAAGACGACAGCCGCATAGAAGATCTGCCTGACGTGCATTTCATCCCCCCTGAATGCAATTAAAAAACAATCTTTTTATGCCTGTAGTCCGATTATAGCAGCCAGCCGCCATCTTTTCAAGAGCGCGATGACGTACTTTCAGAGGGTGTTCAGCACCAGGAGAAAGAGCCAGGCAAAGAGCAGTAGGCAGAGCAAAGAGGCTGTTAACGCCAAGCGGCAGACTTGGAGGATATGCTGACGCAATGGCAGGCTGCGTGGCTCGCCAATCACCGGCTTGCTGACGATTTTGCCGAAATACGTAGCCTCACCGCCCAGCTGAAGGCCGAGTGCACCTGCTGCTGCTGCTTCTGGCCAGCCTGAATTAGGGCTGGCATGTTGCCGTCGGTCGCGACGCAGGATGTACCAGGCGTTTTTCAGGCTGCCGCCGCAAAGTGGTGCGGCCAAAACAAGGGCCAGACCTGAAATCCGCGCGGGCAGAAAGTTGGCCAAATCGTCTAAGCGGGCCGGGCAAAAGCCGAAATCCAGATACCGCTCGTTTTTATAGCCGAACATGGAGTCCATTGTGCTGATGGCCTTGTAGAGCATCGCCATTAACACGGCGCAGACGATAGACCAAAGGTCTCCAGCGGGCAAAGCAAGAATCGCGCCGACTGTTGCCCAGAAGAGCGGGGCCGTGATACCGTCGGACATGTTTTCCGCCACGCTTTCCACGCAGGCCCGAATCACGCCTGCCTCGTCCAACTGCGCGGTGTCGCGGCCCACAATCAGCCCCACTTGCTGCCGGGCCTTTGCAAGGCTTTCTCCGAAGGCGGCATGGACATGCAAAGCATGACCAAGGAGGTCGCGGGCGGCGATAGTCGTGTACAGCAGAAAGGCAGTGCCGAGCAAAAAGAACAGCGGCGGCAGCTGGGCCAGCAGGAGCAGGACAACAGCACTGGCTCCGCTGGTAGCGAGCAGCACCAGGAGGACAGTCAGGCCGCCGCTGTGCCGCGCACGCAAGGGCAAGCGACGGGTGAACAGCTCCATCTGGTTAGCAAACCAGCCAATGAGCCGCACGGGATGGGGAAACCAGCGCGGATCGCCGAGCAGGGCATCCAAAACGCAGGCAGCTAAAAGAACATGAAGGAAGGACATGAATGCAATAAGTTTTGAATACTCCGCCTCGTTTCCAACTGATTTGGAGAAGAATACGGCTCGTTGAGAAAGGAGTTGTAGTCGGCAGGAAAGCAGTTTAGCTTGGCAGAACTCCTTTCTTAGTCGGCCACAAAGGAGTTTGGCCGATTAAAACTCCTTTGTGGCCGAGTACAACTCCTCTGCGGCTTGGCCAGACTCCTTTGTTACTCGGCAAAACTCCTTTCCTGCCGACTACAACTCCTTTGTAAGTCGGCAGAACTCCTCTTTGGCCAAGCCAAACTCCTTTTCCAGCGAGCAAGAAAGCAGTCATGCGCCTTAAGATACAGATGCCACCGACGGCAGGGCGTAGCTTACCTTTGTGCCGTTAATTTTGACATAGCCGCGCTGGAGCAAGGCATTATACACTTCATCGATTTTCGTCGCTGACAGATCTTTGCCGCACATTGCATTAATGGTGCTGCGCAGCGTTTCAACTTTTCCTGGCTTATTCTCTTTGTATTTTATCAACCCAGCAACTGCCAGCTTGAGTAGCTCTTCTGTCGAAGCGGGAGCTGCCTTTGGTATGGCCTTGCTTTCCTGCGGCGGCGGAGTGGCGACGCTGGCCGCCACCTTGAAGCAGGGCATTTCTTCTATGGAGACCGAACGGGCTACGAAAATCTTCCGCCCACGCAAATGCCGGATGAGCGGATCAAAGCCGGTGTCTTTGGAAATGATGTGAAAGAAGCCTGCCGGATCAGCTGCGGCCAGTGCGCCGAGGTAATAGGCGATATGAAAATCCAGCGCATTGCTGCCTGGGGTTTCAAGCACGATGTATTCTGCCCGGCAGCCCAGCTCCTGCATGGCCACAACCAGTTCGACCGGCAGCTTGGTGTTTTTTGGGCCAAGAAAAACCCGCACCGAGAACTGCTCACCCTTGAGCAGGGCCAGAGACTGCACCTGTACGTTTTCGTAGTCAATGAGAACGTAGTTAGTTTTCACGCGCTGCCAGCTCTCCTTTGAGCGAATGCTGTCCCGCATGGTTGATTGTCACCATGACTACCTCGCCGGGTTGGAGCGTTTCCGGCACGATAAACTTTGATATCTCTCCCGATAAAAGCAGCAGCCCAGACCGTCAGCTTGCATCCAATATATCCATCAGCCTTCCTTATACGGTTGACTGCATGAAATAGAATACCTGCTGAAACAGTTCCTCAAGCAAGCATGGTAAAAAGGTGCATAGGCTTTGTCAATTACAAATGCACTGGAACTGGAGACAGGCCAAGAGATTTTTCCGAAGGGGTGTTGCTGTGATCTAGGGTCGGAGTTAGGCGGCAATGCAGCTGAAGGCTGAGCAGAATACGCTTTCACTCTATAGTTTTTTTGTTGACAAATGGTGTTGTCGCCCTATAGAGTGATGAAAATGTGTGCTTGAGCAGATTGAAGGTAGTTAAGGAGAACTTGATGGAACTCCAGCCGCAAGGAGTCAAGGGGCCATGGAAGGCAGGCATCGTACTTGACTGGCATACGGTTGCAAGTCAGATAATCGGCCACAACGAGTTCGGGCATCCGATCTTCGCCAACACAAGAAGCGAACTTGGCGAACTGCTTTATCAATTTAAGTACCGAAATGATCATGCTGCGCTACAGAAGATTGTAAGCACGGCTGTAGAATATCTTGGTGACAAGGCTAAAGGGAAATTCGACTTGATTATTCCAATCCCCCCTTCTAATCCGGCAAGAACCATAACAAATCAGATCGCTGAGGGACTGGCGACAGGTCTTGGGATAGAATTAGCTGCTTCGGCACTGGTGAAGTGTAAGAGCACAAGCGAACTTAAATCCGTGTCAGATCCAGAAGAGCGAAAGCGGATGCTTGAAGGGGCTTTTCGTGCCGACAAACAACAGATTGAATCAAAGGCTGTTTTACTGGTTGATGATCTCTATCGCTCCGGTGCCACACTCGAAGCAGCCACCGAGGTGCTTACAGCACAAGGCAACGCAAAAGTTGTTTACGTCCTCGCTATCACTCGCACAAGGGTGCACAGATGAGCAATGTTTTTTTGGGTGGATCAAGGAATCTCGCTCGATTGAATTCTGCTGTCAGAACACGCCTGGAAAATCTCATCACCAACAAGCACACTGTTCTTATTGGTGATGCCGGTGGAATTGACAAGGCAATACAGTCCTTCTTTGCAGAAGAAAATTACAACGATGTTGTTGTTTACTGCATGGATGGAAAATGCAGGCATAATATGGGCAATTGGCAGGTCAAGGTTATTGATTCAGGCGGAAAGAAAAAAGATTTTGCCTATTACGCTATGAAAGATACACAAATGAGCTTAGATGCCGACTATGGCTTTATGGTTTGGAACGGAGAAAGCAAAGGCACCTTAAACAATGTCTTGAATTTAGTGCAGCAGGGAAAATCCGCTCTCGTCTATCATTCTCCTTCTCGCGAGTTTGTACAGGTCAAAACAATAAGCGACATCAATCTTCTGGTTGCAGGCTGTTCGTCCGAATTAGTTGGATATCTCAACAAGAAAATCAGACTGAAAAAGAGGGTAGCATTATCAAGCCAGATCGCCCTCAGCTTCTGTCAGTGGCCTAACAAGATGCTCAAGATGCACTTGCCTTAGCACAGTAAACTGGGAAAAGTGAGGCGATCCCCAATAATTATCTACTGTGTCCTAATGCTATATAACACTGCTTTGATGTCCATAAATCTTTATCGCATGATTAACCTGCGGTTATAGCTCTCCTTTGAGCGAATGCTGGCCCGCATGGTTGATTGTCACCATCACCAGATCACCGGGCTGGAGCTGTTCTTGACCAGCGAAATGGACAATGTGATTGCTGCCGCTGCGACCTTGTACGCCTGACTCGCTGTGCCCTTCTACCATCACCTCGACGCTCTTGCCGAGGAATTCCCGGTTTCGCTCTAAGCTGATTTCGTCTTGCCGCGCTTGAAACTGCTCCAGCCGCTCGCCCTTGACCTGTTCATCGACCTTATCAGGGAAGGCTGCCGAGCGGGTGTTGGGTCGGTCTGAGTATTTGAAGGAGAAAGAGCCGTGGAAACGCACTGTTTCTAACAAATTCATGGTTTGCGAGAAGTCCGCCTCGGTCTCGCCGGGAAAGCCAACGATCACGTCGGTGCTGAGAGCGATGTCCGGGCAGAAGGAGCGCAGTTCAGCCACTTTTTCCAAATACAGCTCGCGGGTGTATTTGCGGTGCATCCGCTTTAACACGGCATTAGAGCCTGCCTGCACCGGCAGATGGAAGTGCGGGCAGAGATTGGGCAGCTCGTGGAAGCAGCGCATCAGCTCGGTGGATAAATCCTGCGGATTAGAGGTGGTGAAGCGCAGCCGTTGCACGCCTGGTACTGCTGCGGTCATCTTCAACAGCTCGGCAAAGCTGACTGGCACTTCCGCCACAGGGTTGGTGCTGCCGTAGGAATTGACGTTTTGGCCGAGCAAGGTGATTTCTTTTATGCCATGCTGAACTAATAGCTCCACCTCTTCCAATATGTCCGAGACCGGACGGCTGATTTCTCGGCCCCGGGTGTTTGGGACAACGCAGTAGGCGCAGTAATTGTCGCAGCCCTGCATGATGGTGACGAATTTGCGGAATTCAAGCGGCTCCGAAGCGGGTGGCGAGTTGTGCAGCAACTTTTGGAAGGGCGGAATGACGAAGTGTTTGTCTAAGCCGCAGGCGATCTCCCGCTTGTTTTTCCCCTGTTCCAACCGCTGGAGCAGTTCTGGCAGCCGCCAGATTTGCTGGGTGCCAATGACGATGTCCACGTGCGGCATCCGCTCAAAGATGCGCTCGCCCTCCTGCTGGGCCACGCAGCCCGCCACGGCAATGCGCAGGCCTGGTTGTTTTTTCTTCTGCTGCCGGAGCGAGCCAAGCAGGCTGAAGAACTTCTGCTCTGCCTTAGCCCGGATTGAGCAGGTATTGAGAATGACTAAATCCGCCTCGATCTGCTCTGCCACTGGGATATAGCCGCTCTGCGCCAGGAGCTGCTCCATGATCTCGGAGTCGCGCTCGTTCATCTGACAGCCAAAGGTTTTGATAAAGAGATGTTTGGTCATTTATTTCCTGTTGACAGCAAATATGTTCCCTGTTTGTTGATTAAAGGTAACAGTTTGCCGGATGCGGAACGGGTAAGATGGGATGAAAAACCAAAACTGCTCTGCCGCCCTCAGCATAATGTCAGCGGTAGTGATTGTCCACTGGTTTCATGATACCCAACAAGACTGACCACCTATTCATCAAAGGGCTGTAACGAGATCTACCAACGTGCAAGCCTCTGCAAGAGCGGTTGCAGGTGAGTAGCAAAGGAGGTGTGCCTGGTAAAGATCCTTGCTTCCCAGGCTGCAAGGGCTGCAAAGTTAACCAAATACCCTTGGTCGGCAGCAGCGAGCCTTTCTGTTTGAGCTGGTTTGGGTCAGCACCGTTATCTTCTTCAGTTGAATGCGCAGAAAAGCCTTTCCAATTTTGCCGCGCTGCTGTATATTTTTCTGCGTTTCCCTTATGCGCTTGTAGCTCAGCTGGATAGAGCATCGGACTTCGAATCCGAGGGTTGGGGGTTCGAATCCCTCCAGGCGCACTAAGAAAATTGAGGGAGTTTATGCGATTTCTCCCAAACTCCTTTTCTCCATTCCCATCCCGCATCCTCATCCTCCCCCCACTTTTTTGCTCATGGGGCACAACGGCCCCCTGTTTCGCTTTTTCTAAAGAGGTTGACCTGTCTTCGCAATAGCGGACACGTTTTATTCCCTAAGTAGCCCTTTTGAAGAAGAGCGGCTCGTAGTTGTCCGGCGACTGATAACTGATCGCCGAATGCCGCCGTTGGCGGTTGTAAAAGCCTTCGATGTAC
>NZ_JBLWEO010000026.1:0-25800 GCF_048287395.1 Candidatus Electronema sp. PJ
ATCAGCGGCAAGCCCGACAAACTCATCGGCGACAAAGCCTATGACAGCGACAGCCTTGACGCGGAACTTCTGAAAAAGCATGGGGTTGAAATGATCGCCCCGCACCGCCGCAACAGGACTCAGCCAAAAACTCAGGACGGAAGCTCAGGCGGTATAAACGCCGCTGGAAAGTTGAACGGCTTTTCGCCTGGCTTCAAAACTTCAGGCGGCTGGTTGTTCGATATGACCGACATGCTGACAATTTCTTGGCTTTTTTACTGCTCGCCTGTTCAGTTATTCTGCTTCGGTTTTTGAGATAGGTTGAAGTCAGTTCATGCAGCACACCCGACATATCCAGCGCGCTGCGCATCGCCCAGTAATTCAGCATTTTGTCCATCTTCGCGTGGCCGAGAACCGCAAAAACGCGGGCCGGTTCCTGCACCCATTCATTGAACAGCGCAGGCTGCCGCTCTTCAGTCTTCATCGCCTCGCGCAGGGATTTTCCGTTCAGCGACTTGGGCCGGTGATTCACCAGCAGCTCGATAAACTGCGGCAAGGCTTCCTCAACAGCGGCAATCACGCCGCGCCGTTCCGCATCCAGCTCCGCCAGCGGGTAAAACGATTCCCACATTTCGGCGATGCCCTGCCACTGCGGATGCGGATCGTCCAAATTCAGGCGGAAGACAAAGGGTCTCGGCAGGCTGACCACGCCGATCAGTCCCAGCGTCTAAACCACGCCCACCCGCGCAATTGACCAAAAATCCGCCAGTATTTCGGAAATCCAGCGATCAAAAAGCTGCCACGTCTGCGCATCGCCGCTTCGTTTGCCCTGCTCATGCAGCACGGGCCGCAGGGACGGAATCAGCCCCAGCAGTACCGAGCCTTGATGCCCGACCTCATGCACCAAGGACGAGGCGATGCCGCTTCCCACTGCTCAAACTGCTCGGACTCCGCTTCGGCTTCCGCTCTGCCGTGATCAATATCGTGCATGACGTGCTCCTTGTTACAGGCTGATAAGAATTTTATTGCCCTTCCGCACCCATTGACCAGTCACGACCGGCCCGGTCATGGTCATACGGCGGGTTTTCCGTGCCCCGGCAGCAGATTTTTTCCCAGCCATCAGACCAGGGGCGTGCTTTGTCATCGCAGCAGTTACAGCCTGTTTGGCGGCAATCGCTGGATCAACATTTGCAGGTGCGGCCAGCGCGTTTTTAGTGGCTTCACCGCACATGCGAACAAACTGCTTAGCACCTTCAAATTCCTGATCTTCAGCTTCCAGCATTTCCATCTCCATCGCATTGGCGGCAAATGAGGCAACGCCTTTGCCAATTTTTGCTCCAAGCGGCCCGCCAAAAAATCCGCCCGCTACAGTACCTGCTATCGGCAAGAACTTCTTAGCCGCGCCTTTAAGAAAGCCACCGATCTTTTTCCCTATCGGGGAACGCACAAACTTCTTGATGCCGCTGCCCACTTTTTTGATCAGTTTCCCTAAAAACTGATCAAGCTCGGCCTCAGAGTTGATCTCCAGCAGCTCGCCTGCCAGCTCCATCAGCTCCGCCTCGCTGAAGACCTCGCCTTCGCCGCTCCATTCAGAATCCTCAAACTCGAAATTCTCAAATTCCAGTTCCTGGCCGTATTCCAATGCGCCTTCCATGCTGCCTACTCCTTTTCAAGGGATTAACGTTAACTGCGAAAACTTTCTGCATCGGAGTAATGCAAATCCTGTGCCAGCGGAGGAATCAGCTTAACTGGCTGTTTTGTTGGGATGTGCTTAAACGAGGAGGCGAAGCGGGCTTCGTTTTACTCACAGCCCTGCCTGATGCAGCGAAACCTACTTCGGAGAGATTGGGCAAAGAAAAAGTTCCCTCATGGCTTCTGCGATACGGAGCCGCCGCGCAATCTGGCCAAAAGCGTGACGGTGGAGTGAGAGAATATGCCGCTGTGGCACTGGCGAAAACACAGCGGCATGAAAAGATGCTATTGACTTTTTGTATTGAAAGAACTAAAGAGACGGGTAGGTATTTTTTGGTAATTGCTTAATCTCTAAAAAAGGAGTGTTGATCATGCCAGCATTTAATGCCGTAAAGCCGTATCGTATACTGTTATCACCCGTCGTTTTTTCGCAAGAGAATCAACCCCAAGTAGATTTACGTCCGACCATTCAATCACTCAATCTAACGATACGCAATCAAGGGGTACGCGGCACCTGTTCTGTTTTTGCCATGACGTTTCTGCTTGAATATATGTATGGCACTCGACTGGCTATGCCTGTAGCTGATCTCTCTGAAGAATACCTAAACTATGCGGCGAATCTTGTCAGTGGTGTTAATAATGATGGAGATTTTTTTCACAATATCGATGCAGGCTACCAAGCATGGGGTATTGTTTCTGAAACAGCGGTTCCTTATCAAGAAGGAACCGCTGTTAGTAATATTGCACAAAATATTCTTGACTCTGGAAAAAGATGGGTTCGATTTAAGGCAGTTTTTATCAAGCCGTGGGACAGTAGTAAAGGTGCTGCTCAGAGTCAGCTTGATCAAACTCTTAAATTTTTAGATCAAAACATACCTGTCGCCTTTGGAGGTTGGTGGTTTAAAGAGGAAAAGTGGCGTACCTCTATAATTAAGGGAGTAGAAGTTATGGACGTGCCGCCAGTCAGTCAGAAGTATGACGTATTGGCCGACGGTCACTCTGTTGCTTTGGTTGGGTATCGGAAAGATGCTGCGTTTCCTGGAGGCGGTTATTTTGTCTTTCGTAATAGCTGGAATGGTTGGGGCGATAACGGCTATGGGTACATGCCGTTTGCCTATACTCTTAATTATGCTAATGATCTTATAGCATACACTACCAAAGACATCGTTGCAAAGCGTATTGGGAAGCAGGCCATTGTCGCGCAAAAGGAGAAGCTCGACATTTTCGTGGCGGACCAAACAGGAATAATCCATGAAGCAGTTTGGCAGAAGAATGTCTTTGGTGGCAACTGGCGGGGATGGTGGTCAATATTAAACGGCAAAACAAGAGCAGAACCACCTTCTGCCGTGGCACGCGATCAAAACAAGCTGGATGTCTTCGTTGTCGGTACTGACGGCGGAATCTACACGGCGGCTTGGGATAGAAATGTTGACAGCGGCAACTGGCGAGGATGGTGGCGCATCCGTTGCTAATTCCAGAAAATCCCCCCGGGATCTACCGGGGACTTCCAAAGTTTGTCTTTCATTTTCTCATAGAAAGCGTGACCGTGGAGTGAGGCAAGAAAATCCGCTGCGTTCTTGGGCAGGACGCAGCGGATTGCGCTGCAAAACCGGCTGGCTCCGGCT
This sequence comes from Candidatus Electronema sp. PJ, assembly GCF_048287395.1. NCBI lineage: Bacteria > Pseudomonadati > Thermodesulfobacteriota > Desulfobulbia > Desulfobulbales > Desulfobulbaceae > Candidatus Electronema > Candidatus Electronema sp. PJ. The sequence continues at coordinate 3,297 of NZ_JBLWEO010000026.1, forward strand.
GAAAGCCCGCAGCGGCAGCTAAAAACGTGCTTGCATTGCCCTGATTTAAATTAAAATCAAAGCGTTTTCGACTTAAATCAGGTCAATATCAACTTAAATCGGGGCGTTTTCGATTGAAATCGCCCTGTTTTCGATTTGAATTGACACGATTCCTGCTGGAATCAACCTGATTCCAATTGGAATCGGCCCGTTTCCAATTGACATTGCCCTGTTTCCAGTTGGAATTGACACGATTCCAATCGAAAACGCTCCAATTCCAGTTGACTTTAGCCCGATTCCAATCGACATTGACACGATTCCAATTGGAATCAGGGTAAAACAAGCGTGATCCGCCTCAATTGAAACGAGTTTCCTTCCAGCGCAGGCGACGGAAAAATGAAATGATTCAAAAGAGCTGTCGTGAACGCGCTCAAACAGCCCTTCCTGCGGGCAGAGCGGATGCCTCAGGCTAGGTGAAAAAAAAATCCTGCAAGAGGTCTATGATGATATTGACTTCTGAGTCGGCGGCTGGATATGCTGGAACGACTGCGCCCGAACACTCATCTGAAAAAAATCTAAAGGAGTTAAAAAATGCATTGGCTCGCCGACCCTCAAGCCTGGATCGCTTTTCTCACCCTCGTCCTCCTCGAACTCGTCCTCGGCGTGGACAACGTGATCTTCATTTCCATACTGGCTGGTAAACTCCCGCCTCACGAGCAGGCGCGTGCGCGGACAACCGGCATCATGCTGGCCATTGGCACGCGCATCCTGCTGCTACTCTCGCTCTCTTGGATCATCGGCCTCACGGAGCCGATCTTCTCAGTCCTCAGTTATCCAATCTCCGGGCGCGATCTTATCCTGATCATCGGTGGTCTCTTCCTGATCGGCAAAAGCACCCACGAAATCCATGAAAAACTGGAGGGCGAGGAGGAGCACGTCGCCAGCAACGGGCAGAAAAGAAACGGGCCGTCCTTTGCCAGCGTGATTATCCAGATCCTCCTGCTTGACGTGGTCTTTTCGCTCGATTCCGTCATCACCGCAGTGGGTATGGTTGACCAACTGGCCGTGATGATCGCCGCCGTTATCGTTTCAGCCTGCGCAATGGTCTTTCTGGCCGGAACCATCAGCAATTTCGTCAACCATCATCCCACCGTCAAAATGCTGGCACTCAGCTTCCTCCTCCTAATCGGCTTTACGTTGATCGTTGAGGGCCTGCATCAGCACATTCCCAAAGGCTACATCTACTTTGCTATGGCCTTCTCGGTCTTTGTCGAGATGCTCAACCTGCGCCTGAAGAAAATCGGCAGAACACCGGTGCAGTTGCGCACGGCCTACACCAGCGAAGCCGACAACCAGGCGAAGTGAGTTTCCTTGAAATCGTTGTCATTGCCTGTGGCTTGGCAATGGATGCAGCGGCAGTCTCCTTGGCTGCCGCTGCCGCAGGCTTTGTCCAGGATGTCCGCTCCTCCTGCCGCCTCGCCTTTCATTTTGGCCTGTTTCAGTTTCTCATGCCCGTGCTTGGCTGGCTGGCCGGAGTCAGTTTCGCCGTTTACTTCGCTGCCGTTGACCACTGGATCGCCTTTGGCCTGCTCGCTTTTGTCGGCGGCAGGATGTTGTGGAACGGCTTTAGCCAGGAACAGGAAGAAGAAAGCATTGCCAATGACCCTTCACGCGGCCTGACCTTAGTGCTCTTGAGTCTGGCCACGAGTATTGATGCCTTAGCTATCGGTCTCAGTCTTTCTATGCTGGAGGTGACGATTTGGTATCCAGCAGCCATGATCGGTATCATCACCGCCCTGCTTTCCGCCCTCGCGATCATGATTGGCAAGAAAGTAGGGACGCAGGTCGGCAAACGGATGGAGATGCTTGGCGGCGCAGTCCTCGTTGCGATAGGCGTGAAGATTTTAGTGGAGCATCTCCTGTAGAAAAAGAAGTGCCAACAGCCTGATTAACCCAAAGGAAGAATGAGCAACAATCCCTTAATCTCTGTCATCATCCCGGCCTACAACCATGAACGGTTCATTGGGCCGGCCATTGATTCTGTTCTCAACCAAACCTATCCACATCTTGAGCTGATCATCATTGATGACGGCTCTCAAGACGGGACTGGCAAGGTAGCGCAGAGCTATACAGATCCCCGCTTGTCGTATTATCATCAAACCAATCAAGATGCTTACAACACCATCAATCGTGGCCTGAGTTTGGCCAAAGGTGATTACGTGAGCATTCTCAATTCCGACGACATTTACACCCTTGATCGCTTGGAAAAGCTGCTGGCCAAGCAGCAAGAGACGCAGGCAGCCTGTTTATTCACGGATGTCATTCCAATTTCCGACGCAGGCGAGGTGTTTGCTGACCCGAATTTCGGCTGGAATCTCTGGCATCGCAAGAACCGGGCTTGGTATTTTCAATGTAACGATCTGCTCACCGCCTTTCTCAAGGGCAACTTCATGGTCACGACCTCTAATCTCTTTATGACCGCTGAAGCAATGCAGACCGTGGGCAAATTTGCCGCTCTCCGCTACTTGCACGACTATGATTATATCTTTCGGATGCTGTTGGCCTTTCCTGGCCAGGTCCAGTATGTCGATGACCAGAAGTTGCTCTATTATCGCATCCACAGTGGCAACACCCTCAGCGAGGCAGCAGTCACTGGCCGCTTGCAAGACTTAGAAGTGATCAAGAAATATCTGCTTGCGGCCCTACCTGAGCAGTGGCGAGGCCTTGTCGATGCAGGAACAGAGCGATTGCTGGAGCTGCGAGATGAATTGGAACAGGTGCGAGGGGAACTGGCTGGCCGCGCCGAACCTTGCGTCCGGGAACGGTTGCAGTTACTGTTGGCGGCAATCAAATACAAGCTCAAAAAGAAGCTGGCTGGCCGATTTTAGGAGCAGTGCGCCTCGTTTGGAAAGGAGTTATACTCGGCAAAACTCCTTTGCTGCCGACTAAAACTCCTTTCCTAGTCGGCCAAAATTCTTTCCTAATCGGCAAAACTCCTCTGTTACCAAGCCGAACTGCTTAGTAAGCGAACAAGAAAGGAATAGTAACTCAGGGGGATGCGAAAAATACTACAACAGAAGAAACCGGTTCGCTCTCCGCTGAGAAGAAACCGGTTCGCTCTCCGCTGAGAAGAAACCGGTTCGCTCTCCGCTGAGAAGAAACCGGTTCGCTCTCCGCTGCAATCTGCTTGTTGACTTCTGGAAGAGGTCTTGAGAGTGGCTCCTGTTAACAAGGAGCATCAAGATGAAATCATAGTCTTTTTTATATAAAGAAATTTGCATTGCCAGTTTTCAGCCGTGCTGGTAAACTGAATCTGCCCTGTATCTGACGCGGCCACGGATTGCCTAGTGGCTCCAGCGGAGCTTTATTTTTTTAGATAGAACGACTTTTTCCCCAGGTGAAACCGGATGTTTTCTCCGTTGAATTTTCTTTTCGGCTGGATGTCCAGCGATCTTGCGATTGATCTCGGCACAGCAAACACGGTTCTGTACGTCAAAGGCAAGGGTATTGTCCTGCGGGAGCCTTCCGTGGTTGCGGTGCGCGGGGGCAGAGTGCTGGCTGTGGGCACAGAGGCCAAGGAAATGCTGGGCAAAACGCCGGGCAACATCGAGGCTATTCGACCAATGAAGGACGGGGTCATTGCTGACTTTGAAGTTTGCGAGGCCATGCTCCGCTATTTCATCAACAAAGTGCATAATCGCCGGACGCTGGTACACCCTCGGATCATCATCTCCGTGCCATCTGGCATCACTCAGGTAGAAAAGCGAGCTGTGCGCGAGTCTGCTGAGTCTGCTGGTGCCCGCGAGGTGTATTTGATCGAAGAGCCGATGGCCGCAGCTATTGGCGCAGACATGCCGATCACCGAACCGACTGCCAACATGGTTATTGATATCGGCGGCGGTACAACCGAGGTGGCGGTGATCTCGCTGGCTGGCATAGTCTATGCCAAGTCGGTGCGGGTAGCGGGCGACAAAATGGACGCATCCATCCTTCAGTACATCAAGCGCAAGCACAATCTGGCTATCGGCGAACGCACGGCAGAACAGATTAAAATATCCATCGGCAACGTGATGCCCAGCGAGCCGTATGAGACGATGGAAATCAAAGGCCGCGATCTAGTTTCCGGGGTGCCCAAGACTATCACCATCCGTTCCGACGAAATTCAGTCGGCTATTGCCGAACAGATTGAGGTTATTGTCGATGCCGTCCGGTTGGCTTTGGAAGCCACGCCGCCGGAGCTGTCTGCGGATATCGTGGATCAGGGCATTGTCCTCACCGGTGGCGGCGCATTGCTGAAGAATCTCGACAAGCTGCTGGCACAGGAAACTGGAATGCCGATCATCGTTGCTGACGACCCCCTTTCCTCGGTCGTGCTGGGATCAGGCAAAACCCTCGACAACTTCGAAATCCTCAAGGAAATTGCCATTGACTGAGCATAGCAGCACGGCGGCTTTCATCCTGCCGTTTTGCTCACCTTGCCCGCCGTTGTTCCGCGTAGATGCAGAGAAATAACCGCAACAGGAGGCAGCAGGACGGCTTTCGGCCAGTATTACTGGGAGGAGCCGTTCTGGCCCTTCTGCTGATTTTCCTCGTCTTTATCTTTGGCAGCCAAGAGTTCGGGCCGGTTTACAGGTTGCTTTTAGATGTGGCTGGGCCGCTCCAGAAGGGAGCCAGTTATCTTTCTTCGCCCTTCCGTTCGGTCCGAGAGAAATACCTCGACCTGCTCACTGTCCGGGAGGAAAAGGAGCGCCTGCTTGAGGAATTGCAGAAATGCCGTGCTGCCGCCTATGCCAACCGGGGCGCAGCAGCCCTCAATGCCCGTTTGCGCAAGCTGCTGGAGTTCAAGGAGTCATCCGGTCTGCCTACGGTCACAGCTCGGATCGTTGGCAAAGATCCCTCACCATGGTTCCGCAGCGTGATTATCGACCGTGGCCTCAGCGATGGTGTCGATAAGGGAATGCCGGTAGTCACTGGCGAGGGCATCGTCGGTCAGGTCTATGCCGCTTCCTCTGGTTACGCCAAAGTCCTGCTTGCCATCTCTCCTTCCAGCGCAATTGACGTGCTGCTCCAAGACTCGCGGGTGCGGGGTATCCTTAAAGGCACTGGCGGTAATGCCTACCGGCTGGAATACATTCTTAAGACGGTTGAGGTTGCGAAAGGGGACCACGTGGTGACAGCAGGCTATGGCGGCATGTTTCCACCTGGCCTGCCAGTGGGCATTGTCTCGGAGGTCACTCGCAATCGACGGGGCATGTTTCTGGAGATTGAGGTGGTGCCTGCGGTCGATTTCAGCACCTTGGAGAATCTGCTGGTGATCGAGCAGAAGAAAAAGGAGTTCCGTCCGCAGCCGGAAGCTGGATATCCCTAAGCCGGACTCATGCTGACTCTCGTCTTCATCTTGGTGGGCCTGCTACTGGCCGCTATCCAGACCACACTCCTCATGCCTGGCCCGCTCTGGTTAGTTGCCCCGGATCTGTATTACATTCTGGTCGCCTATGCTGCCTGCCAGTTCAGCCTCTGCCAGGGCATCCTTATCCTGCTGCCAGTCAGTTGCGTGATGGACGTGTATTCCGGCACCGTGACCGGTTTGCATCCGGCCCTTTGCTGCTGCGGCTGGCTGCTGCTCAAATTCATGACCGTCAAGATGCCGGTGCGCAGACCACTCTACCAACTGCCATTGGTTGCGGCGAGCTACCTACTCGTTTCTTGGCTGACCTACCTGTTGCTGGGTGTCCTCCAAGAGGAGGAGGTACTCTGGTCATGGCCTCTGATGCTGTTCCGGGCCAGCTTGGTGCTGCTGTTTTCCTATCCGCTCTTTCGTTGCTTTGATTTCCTGAATTTCAAACTGCGCGGCAGATTCACCTTTACTAAGACCAAGGGCGCAGGCAACCAGTTTCGTCAGGATGGAAACCTGCAATGAGCCAGGTCAACCGGAGACGGCGGAGCAGAGCCGAGGAGGCTGCCCGCAGCAACGACGAGAGCAAGACTGTTATCAGTCACATCAATCAAGGGGAGCTGGATTTCTATCGCCGCCGGGCTATGCATGGCTCGGTAGTGCTGCTTTTCTTCTTCGCAGCATTGGTCGCTCGGCTCTGGTATCTCCAAATTCAGCAGGGAGATCAATATGCGCAAATGGCCCAGAATAACCGGGTGCGTTCAGTGGATATCGCTGCGCCCCGTGGCAATATTTTAGACCGAAAAGGGCGGGAGATCGTCACTAACCGGCCTTCCTTTAACGTAGTCTGGGTACGCGAGAACAATCGCATCGACGAGGAGCTGATCAAGAAGGTCGCTGGAATTCTCGGCGTGGATACCTCGGAACTGCTGGCCCGTATCCGCAAGATGGCCAGCACACCCGGCCATATTCCCATCCGATTGGCAGAGAATCTGGCCTGGGATCAGGTCGCCTTCATTGAAAGCAACCGCATGGACATGCCTGGCATCAAGATAGAAGTGGTGCCGCAGCGGGTCTATCATTATGGCAATCTGGCTTCGCACATGATCGGCTATCTGGCTGAAATCAGCAAGGAGGATCTGACAGAGGCGGAAGCTGATGTGTATCGTCCTGGCGACATGATGGGCAAGATGGGCTTAGAGCGGTTGCGAGAAAAAGATCTGCGCGGCGAAAAAGGCCGAGACTACATGGAGGTGAACTCCCTTGGCTTTGAGCAGCGCAATCTGAAGGGTCTAGAGCCGCTACCAGGCAGTGATATCCAGCTTACCCTGGATGTTGATCTCCAGCAAGCAGCGGAAAAGATCATGATGGATGAGAGTAAGTCCGGGGCTGTAGTGGCTGTGGAAGTGAACACAGGCCGCTTGCTCTTAGTTGCCAGCTCGCCCGTGCTTGATCTGAGCAAGTTTGTCGGCGGCATCTCGAAAAAGAACTGGGACGAGATGCTCAACAACCCTCTGCATCCTCTAATCAACAAGACCGTGCAGGGCCAGTATCCGCCTGCCTCAACCTACAAGATCGTGACGGCCCTGGCTGGCTTGGCTGAAGGCATCATCACCCCAGAGAGCACGGTCTGGTGTCCAGGTTCCTATCGCTTTGGCAACCGCAGCTACCGGTGCTGGAAGTACAAGGGCGGGCATGGCACAGTCAATTTGAAACGGGCCATCTCTGAATCCTGTGACGTGTATTTTTATCACGTTGGCCAGCGGCTGGGTGTGAATCGACTCGCCAATTACGCCGGTCATCTCGGCTTAGGCCGGAAGACTGGCGTGGAGATTGAGCATGAAAAGCCTGGCCTAATCCCCACCTCAGACTGGAAACTGAAAAAATACGGCAAGCCGTGGCAAGACGGCGAAACCCTGTCCATAGCTATCGGCCAGGGCTTTAATCTGGTCACGCCGCTCCAGCTGGCGATGATGACTGCTGCCGTAGCTAACGGTGGCCGACTCTACAAGCCCAGCATTATCGAGACCGTGCGGGACCCTGACGGGCATATTGTTGAGCATTTTAAGGCAACAGAGTTGGACCACTTCGTTATTCAGGAGCGCACTCTCAACATCCTCAAAGAGGGGCTGGTTGAGGCCGTCAACGGTCGTCGTGGGACAGCCACCAAAGCCAAGCTCAACGGCATCACAGTCGCAGGGAAGACCGGAACCGCCCAAGTAGTGCGAATCAAACAGTACAAGCATCTGAAGGAAGAGGAGATTCCCTACAAATACCGCGATCACGCCTGGTTTACCTGCTTTGCGCCAGCAGAAAAGCCGGAGATTGCTGTCACGGTACTGGTTGAGCACGGACTGCACGGCGGCTCGGCGGCAGCCCCCATTGCCAAGGCGGTGTTAGAAAAATATTTCGCCGACCGCCTGCCCAAACCAGAGGAGGTTAGCACCGCTGTCCTGCAAGGAACCGTGCCTGCCAATCCAGCCCCTTCTGCTGGCGCAGGCGATTAAGAGGTCTCCTGCATACGTCAACACGAAGGATTGACAGTAAGGTGCAATCAGGTTGTAGCGAAACATGAACCATTTTCTCCTGATCTGCTCCCTTGCTTATTTGCCAAGGAGTTTGGCTCGGCCAGAAAGGAGTTGTATTCGGCAAAAGAGGAGTTCGGCTTGGCCAAACTGCTTTCCTGTTGAGCCGCAAAGGAGTTTTGCCGATTAAAACTCCTTTCCTACTCGGCAAGATTCCTTTCTGGCTTACCAGAATTCCTTTGCTAGTCGGCCAAACTCCTTTTCTGCCGAGTACAACTCCTGTGCAAGTTGGCAGAACTCCTCTTTGGCCAAGCCAAACTCCTTTGCCAGTGAGTAAGCAAAGAGCCTTAACTCAGGGAAATGCGAAAGAAAATAGTGCAACAGCAGAAACCGGTTCGCTCTTTGCTTCAACCTCATTGTTGATTTCTGCAAGAGATCTCATTTTTACTTCCTTTCGTTACTATGCTCCGCTTTGACCGCCGCGTTCTCTACAACTTCGACTGGGTAACGGTGTTGCTGCTCGCCCTAATTTCCATCATGGCCCTGGCCAGCCTGTTTAGCTCAACCTGGAACGGTGGGCCTGGGCCGTCACCGCTTTTTATCAAGCAGCTCTATTTTTTCCTCTTCGGATATGCTTTAATTCTCCTGATCCTCAGCGTTGACTACAGCGAGCTGGAGATGCTGGCCTATGTGGGTTACGGCGTGGTCTGCCTGCTGCTGGTTTATACCAAGCTGTTTGTGAAAAGCGTGGCTGGCAGTCAGCGCTGGATTGATCTTGGCTTTTTCAAACTCCAGCCGTCAGAGCCGACTAAGCTGGTCTTGGTGCTGATCTTGGCAAGCTGCTTTGCCCGGCTCGAGGCAGAAGAGGAGGGCTACGGCCTGCGCGACCTGATCCGGCCTGTGACCCTGACTGCTGTCCCTTTTCTCCTGATCGTGATTCAGCCAGATTTGGGCACCGCACTGATGTTGGCCTTCGTGTTTGTCTCCATGACCCTGTTCTCTCGGCTGCGCTGGCCAGCCTTGGCATCTCTTGGCATTACTGGTCTCATTACCGTGGTCTTAGGATGGCTATACGGCCTTAAGCCCTACCAGCGCCGCCGGATTGAGACCTTTCTCAATCCAGAAAGCGACCCCATGAATCATGGCTATCAGATCAAGCAATCTAAAATCGCGGTGGGCAGTGGTCACTTCTTTGGCAAAGGCTTTATGGAAGGCACGCAAGGGCATCTCAACTTTCTGCCAGAGCGGCACACCGACTTTGCCTTTGCTGTCTGGTGCGAGGAACTGGGCTTTGTCGGCTCGGTGTTTTATCTACTTTGCTATTTTCTCCTGCTGCTCTGGGGAATCAACATTGCCCTTTCTGCCCGCGATAAGTTTGGTGTCTATCTCGCCTTTGGCATTGTCATGCTGATCTTCTGGCAGGCCACAGTCAACCTGTTCATGATCACGGGGATGCTGCCTGTAGTCGGCGTACCGCTGCCGATGTTCAGCTACGGCGGTTCCTCGCTCCTGACTAATCTGGCTGCTGTTGGCATCTTGATGAACATCCGTATGCGACGCTTCCAGAAACGATAGCTCTACCGCAACAACCTTCTCTTTTTTGAATCTGTCATGCTTGAACACCGTTCCTGCCGTTTGCTGCCGCTCTTGTCTGCGCTAGCTCTGCTCTCCTTGCCGTCGTCTGCCTTGCCTGCTGAACCACCACAGCCAGCAGCAGTACCTGCACCGAATGTGCCAACGGTGTCGAACGACGTGGTTTTACAAAACACCCTGGCTGCGTTTGCCAAACTGCCTGGCCTGGCTCCTCAAGAGCTGGAATACGGCAAAAACGCGATCAAAGGCCTGGATTACAACGCCCAACGGGCAATACGCCGCTTTAGTTTGTTACCTGGAGCCAGCTTTGCCTTGAGCAGACCGCTGCTGACAGATCTGGCACAGAACAAGCTCTCGTTTGAACAGCTCTTGGCCTTTGAGCAATGGACAAGCCTCAACGGCGCAAATATGTCGCAGGCAGTAGTAGTTCTGCCTGGCTTGCGGGCAATGCGCCGCGAGGCCCTCAAAACCTTTCGGGCCTGCATCAGCATGAATGGCATGGACGCTGGCTTGGCTTTACGGCTGATTCCGCAGCTTAATGCCATGAGTGACGACAGTAGCATGACGGCCCGCCAGCTCTTTGCCATCCGAGGCATGGATGTCCGCCAGGGTTTGGCCAGTCTTGCCACGATCCAAAAGTTTAACCGGAAGCAGGCATGGGCCTTTACCTCGCTTGCTGCCGGGCTAGACATGACTCCTGACACGGCTATCGCGGCCCTGCCGCTGATCTCCTCACTGCGCGACGAGGATGCCTGGAATTTTCAGTTCTTCCTCAAGCGGATCAAGCCTGATCGCAACACAGCCTGGACTTGGTTGACGCGTTATTTCAGTCAGCCAGTACCTGTCCAGGAAGCCATGCACTATAGCATGAGTGCCTTGAACCGTTCGGCCTTGCTCGAAGCACTGTATCATGCTGGAGAGGAGATTGTCTGGCGGATTAACAACCTTCATGCTGTGACCAACGAATACGGCATCGAGTATTCGCAGGCCCAGCTTGCAAGCATGGGCGCGGCACAGCTGCAAGAGTTGTTTGACAAGCTGTCCAGAACCACCAGAGCCAACTACGGCGGTAGTTTTGCCGCTGCCCGGCAGGCAGGCAACCGAGGCAAAATGATTAGCGTACTGCGCCAGGCCACTACTGCTGACCGCAGCCAGGTTGGCAAGGATCTGACTTCAGCCAACATCTATGCTCTGCTGGCGCAAGGTAGTGAGTTGTACGATTCATCCTTCCGCGACATTCTCGTGCCGATCTTAAAGGCGCGGGTCAGCGGAATGCACCGGGATAACCTACTGGTCTTTCTCCGGGCCACTGATCCTGGCAACATTCTGGTGTCCAGCTTCATCGTCAGCTTGGCGCAAAAGGGCAAGCTGACCGACTTCTTCCCCACAGACGCGGCAGAGCAGCAGCGGATTCTGGAACTGGTCGCCTCTTCTGCCTTTAAAGATGAGGATTCCATCCTCCTCTTCTCTGCTACCTTCCGCTATTTGCTCACGGTGTTGGAGCCATCGTCCCGGCATTTTCTCATTCAGAAGATGGTGGTCGCGGACAACGGTAGAGGCAGCTTTAGCAAACTGATCACGGTCATTCTCCAATACTATCTCCAGGAATACCAGGATCTCCTCAGCCCAGAATCAACGGTGCTGATCCAGCAAACCATTGCTCGTAACGGGGCGGTCGATATCAGACGCTACTTGGTCACGCCTTTTCAGCAGTGGAAGCAGGACAACCAGCTTGGTTCGCTGTCTATCTTCCATCCTGACGACGATGGCCGCAGTTCCTTTGTCTCCAACGCCCAGACGTTAAGCAAGAACGGCTATCGCTTGCAGCTCTCTGATCAATACACCTTTGCCGAGAGTGTTGGCGAGCAACAGCGGTTTGCCGACATCGTGGCGCGACTGGGCAGCAGCGGCAGTTTTGCCGCCCTGTTCGAGGCGATGCGCCGGGAGCCGTTCTCTGCGGCCTTTGTCAAACAGGTGAACGGGATTCTCATCCGCCATTCCGTGCATGTGTATGGGGACCAGGAGAGCCAAAAGCAGGTGATGCACCGCTTCCTCAAAGGCGGCGACGAGATGCTGGCCCAACGCGGCCATTCCTACTGGCGTTCTGAGCAAATCACTGACCCGATCAAGCAGCTCCAGGAGGGCAAGCAGATTGCTGACCAGGATTTGACTGCCCGGCAGCGCTTTCTCAGCCTTGGCTCTTGCGGTGGCGTGAAGGTCTATACCAAATTGACCCGGCTCTTCCTCGGTCGCATCGATATCCTCGCCACCATCGGCACAGGCCAGGCGATGATCAACGACCCCTACAACCTGCACTTCTTTGAGATCGTTGCCAACAACGCCTCTAATATGAGTTGGGAAGATTTAGCGCGGAAGACCGACTTCATCTTTTCAGGAGGGCGGGGGCAAGACTACCTACAGCCTGGTTGCTTGACTGCCATTCTCCATAAAATTCTCGATGAAGACATGCAGCGGCAGGGGATCAAGCCAAAGCAGGATGCAGAAGATCTGTGGTAGGCAGGGCAAGGGGAGGTGGCGCAGTTCGTCCCCTCCCTCCCCTGAGGCACTGTGTTGGCAGGGCTAGATGACCAGCACCGAATTGTCTTCCCCGAATTCGTTCCGCACGTACTTGTCTGCTTCTGGGTCATTCACCCAGTGCTGACCATCCAACACATAGCGGAAGGAGTATTCCCGACCCGCATCAAGGGTGAGCGTGACAGAGAACTCACCGCTTTTCAGCTGCGTCATCGGCGTTTCTGTTACAGACCAACCATTGAATTCACCCGCCAACGCCACAGAGCCAAGCTGCTCGCTGTTGGGATAATGAAAAGTGACCCGGCACTTCTTGCCAGTGGCAGTATAGTTTTTCTTCAGCATATATTCTCCCTTTTTCAGCAGTACGGACAAGATGAAATGCCTCCCTCAGGGCGGCTGTCCTCTCTTGTTATACGCGCAGAGCCTGGGTGTCTGCAAGAGGTAAGTACCACCTGTTGCAGATTAGTAGGGGCAATTCATGAATTACCCCTACCGCACTACCGCTTCCCTCACGTTATCACCAGCACATCCACCAATCTACAGTTGTAAGTATTGCGCAGCATGTCCTTCAGGGCAGCGTACTCAAGCACGTGGATATCCAGGGTAGTAACTGGCGAACCGGCAAAGCCTTGCAGGGTGATGTCGCCATTCGCAGTGACGGTTATGGCTGCGCCTGCCGCCCCACCCTCGGTCATATCTAGCAGGTTAAAGCGCAGGCAGTCTGCTTGGAGATCTAAGATCACCTGAATGCGCAGGGTTGCCTCGCCGGAAGCAGTGCCACCAGTGACGGTGACATAGGCAGTATCCTCTGCGCCAGTCAGGATACCAGTCTCTTGCCCTGGGTCTAAAGTCGGTATGACCAAGGGGGTGCGCAGCATTTGCGCATAGGTGCCGGTGCGCAGCGTACCATGCTCGCTATACCGGGTGCTTACCGAGACCTTGTACTCGTTATTCCAGGGAAAGGGCTGGCTAGGAATATTAGGAATGATGGTGATCTCACCATCTTCGATCTTACCAAAGCGTGTCTGCACTGTCCGCCCACCTGCTGTACCTTCGAGCACACACTCACCTGCACCCGCCTGTTTGCGGTCAAAGTAGAGATTGTTGCCGTTCAGCTGGAGCAGCCCTTGCGGGTTCAGCACATCCTTCAGATCCAGCACCGTGTCTTTGGCCGCACTGATCAGCGGTAGCTTCTTCTCCATTGGCAGGCGTTCGAGGCGGGCGGCCTGGCGCACAGCGGCGATAAAGGCTGGGGCCGCATAAACGCGCACTTGCAGGCATTCCTCCAGCGGCGGCGGCGGGTCGTCCGGGTTGTCCAAGCGGCCAGTGAGACTGATGGTGGTGGTAAAGGCGTTCTCCTCAACCACTGGCTCTCCGTTGATTAAGTGCCACTGAATCAGCTCCTTGCGGGAGTTGAGAATCGTCCGCACCGCCTCCTCGTTGAAGTTGGGATTGGCCTCAGCGATCTCAGCTATCAGCTTTGCGTCGCCGACCGTGCCGTGCGGCATGAACAGCAGCCGGTACGACTGCGGGGTGGTGAGCGCGTTGACTTCGGGCCGCCACTCGATTGCCGCCGTCTCTTTGTTTGTCGCCATCTCCTTCCTCCTGTTCCGTTCAACTGACTGACATAACTGCGTGAACATTCCTGCAGCCCAGCGTAGCCACTGGCTGGGCCGCTGTCAACAGTTTTTTTCCTCAACCCCCACTCTAGTGGCGATAGCAACGGTACTAGAGTGGCAGCTGTCTCGCCACTAGAGTGGCAGCGAAAGAGCAATCAGGAAACGAACTGCCTTGGCCGCTCTTTCTCTGTTTGACATTGACGGTTTAATTGGTATTCTGAGCGGCGTACGCTGCACGGCATTCTGCCGACGGTGCTTGAACAGAATCCTTTAACAGTGAGAAGCGACATGAGAAGGGCGAGATTCAGCGAACTCAGAGCAGCCATTGAGAAAGCCGCCGGTGATCCGGCTGCGGTGCGGAAGCTGCTGGCGGAAGACGGTGCTGCCGGTGATATGTTCGGCGAAAGAGTGGCTGTGGATGACGATATAGCGGTCATCGGGGCGTATAGTGATGATGACAACGGGAAAGATTTCGGTTCGGCGTATGTGTTTGCGCGTGCTACTGACGGCACATGGAGCCAGCAGGCGAAGCTGACCGCTGCTGACGGCGCGGCGGATGCCATATTCGGCTGGAGCGTGGCGGTGGACGGCGGCACAGCGGTCATCGGGACTTGGCGCGATGGTGACAAGGGCCGCTTTGCCGGCGCGGTGTATGTCTTTGTCCGCGCTGCTAATGGCACGTGGAGCCAGCAGGCCAAGCTCACTGCCGAAGACGGAGACGCTGGAAACTGGTTTGGCTGGAGCGTGGCGGTGGACGGCGGTACAGCGGTCATCGGGGCTGCTGGAAGATCTAATTCAGCGTATGTCTTTGTCCGCGCTGCTAATGGCACGTGGAGCCAGCAGGCCAAGCTCACCGGCGAAGGCGGCTCAGAGTTGGATTCTTTCGGCAACAGCGTGGCTGTGGACGGAGACACGGCGGTCATCGGGGTGGAGGGAGATGCTGTCAATGGCATCAGGTCCGGTTCGGCGTATGTCTTTGTCCGTGCCGCTGACGGCACATGGAGCCAACAGGCCAAACTCACTGCCGAAGACGGTACAGAGTGGGATCTGTTCGGCGGCAGCGTGGCCGTGAGCGGTGGCACAGCGGTCATAGGGGCGCGTCATGATGTAGGAGGTAATGGTTATGTTGACGGCTCGGCGTATGTGTTTGCCCGTGCTGCTGACGGCACATGGAGCCAGCAGGTCAAGCTCACCACCCCAGACCCTGTTTTTTTGGCCAACGACGCTTTCGGCTCGAGCGTGGCGGTGGACGGCGGTACAGCGGTCATCACGGTGGTAGGCTCTAGTTATGATGGCAGGGGGGAGAAGTCCGGCGCGGCGTATGTGTTCGTCCGTGCTGCTAATGGCACGTGGAGCAAGCAGGCAAAACTGACCGCCTCGGACGAAGCTACTGACGACCAGTTCGGCCATTCCGTGTCTATATCTGGGGACACAGTGCTCATCGGGGCGTATGGAGATGATGACAGGGGGGAGAATTCCGGTTCTGCATACGTGTTCGTGCGTGCTGCGGACGGCACATGGAGCCAGCAGGCGGCTGTGTGAGCGGTTCCTTCTGCGCAAATGATGTGATGCGGCAAGGCAGGGCGGAGCCACGCGACTCCGCCCTTTTGTTTTATTGCTCCTCCCCCAGCATCCTAATCAGCACCGTTGCCGCAGAGCAGACACCGTATCCAGGGCTGGCAATCCCCCACAGCTCCGCCCGCCCCTTCCCCCTCTCCTCTTCCTCCTTTGTCTTTCACCACATCCGCAATCCTCCCGCAGCAGCCGAAACTGCTTGTTTCACCAGCATGAATTCAGATAGAATTCAAACAGGAGACAGAATGACCTAAACTACCCCGTAGTATTGCTGCAAGGAGGAAACTATGATGAACTATCTGAAGTGCCTACTGACAGTAGCTGCACTGACCGTATATGCCGCGAGCCAGGCCCAGGCCGACTGGGTGCAGGTCGGCCAGCCTGGCTTTTCCCCAGGCCAGGCCTTATTTATAGACCTTGCCGTAGACAGCAACGACATCCCCTACGTCGCCTATAAAGACTATGCCAACACCGACAAAGCCATCGTTATGCGTTTTGATGGGACGAACTGGGTGCAGGTCGGCAATGAGGGGTTCTCCGCTGGTGAAGTCTGGGACACTAAGCTTGCTATAGACAAAAACGGCACGCCGTACATTGCCTATGTGGACGGAGCCAACGGTTACAGGTCCAGCGTGATGCGCTTTGACGGGACGAACTGGGTGCAGGTCGGCGAAGCGGGATTCTCCCCAGCATATGTAGCGTATTTGGACTTTACCCTTGATGCCAACGGCACGCCCTATATCACCTATACGGACTCGGCTAACGGCAACAGGATCAGTGTGATGCGCTTTGACGGGACAGACTGGGTACAGGTCGGCGAAGCGGGATTCTCCGCAGGCCTAACACAGGACAAAAGGCTTGCCATAGACCACAGCGGCACACCTTATGTTGCCTATATGGACTGGGATGGGATAGATGGAGATAGTGCCAAGATCAACGCCATGCGCTTTGATGGGACAAACTGGATGCAGGTCGGCAAGGCAGGGTTCGCCCCGTCAGCGGTTCCAGCTAGCCTTGCTATAGACCGTAGAGGCACGCCCTATCTCGCCTATGCTGACGGCATGAATGGCGGCAAGGCCAGCGTGATGCGCTTTGACGGGACAAACTGGGTGCGGATCGGCAAGGCTGGCTTCTCCCCAGGTCAGGCCTTAAACATCGATATGGCCTTGGATCGCAGCGGGAGGCCGCATGTCGCTTATGTGAACGGTGATCTGCATGGCCCCAGCAGTTGGAAAGCCAGTGCCATGCAGTTCAACGGGCGGAGCTGGGTGCAGATCGGCAAAGCTGGATTCTCAGCAGGCGAGGCATACGAAACCAGCCTTGCCATAGACAGCCGCAGCACGCACTATGTCGCCTATAAAGACTATGCCAACGATGGCAGGATCAGCGTGATGAAGTTTGTTTCTCAACGCAGCAGCACTCCGCCTTGCAAGGGATTGGACTGCCCAATCCGCAATTAGCAGATGCCAGGGGCGGTTTGCAACCCCGCCCTTCCTCCTCCCCTCACTGCACTACCAGCACATCCACCAATCTGCAATTGTAAGTATTGCGCAGCATGTCCTTCAGGGCAGCATACTCCAGCACCCGGATATCCAGGGTAGTAACTGGCGAACCCGCAAAGCCTGGCAGGGTGATGTCGCCGTTCGTGGTTACGGTTATGGCTGCGCCCGCTAGCCCACCTTCGGTCATATCTAGCAGATTAAAGCGCAGGCAGTCTGCTTGGAGATCCAGGATGACCTGAATGCGCAGGGTTGCCTCGCCGGAAGCAGTGCCACCAGTGACGGTGACATAGGCAGTATCATCTGCGCCAGTCAGGATGCCAGTCTCTTGCCCTGGCTCTAAAGTCGCTATGACCAAGGGCGTGCGCAGCAGGTGTTTGTAAATGCCGGTGCGCGGCGAGCCGTGCTCGGTGTAGCGGGTGGTGACGGACAACCGATACTCGTTGTTCCACGGGTCGAGCTGGCTAGGCACATCCGGCATAAGGATGATCTCGCTGTTGGTGGCCATGCCGATCCGGCTTTGCACTGCGCTGCCGCTGCGGGTGCCTTCGATCAAGCAGCGCGAGGCCGGGTCGTTGCGGTCAAAGGCGAGATTGCTGCCTGTGATGCGGAGCATTCCGTCCGAGCGCAGCACGTCACGCAGGCCGAGCACTGTGTCTTCCGCTGCCGTGATCACCGGGGCCTTCTCGGTCGCAGCCAGCCGGTCGGTCTGCGCCTTCTGGCAGAAGTCCTCAACAAAGGGAGCCGAGACGCGGACATTGAGGTGCAGGCAGTCCTTCAGCGGCGGCAGCGGGTCATCCGGGTTGTCCAACCGGCCCGCGAAGGAGGGGAACCAAGTGCAGCAGCCCTCTTTCGTCACCTGCTCGCCATCAAGCAGCCGGGCCATGAACGCCTCGTCCTCGGCATTGAGGATGGTCAGGATGTCGGCCTTGCTGAAGTTGGGATGGCGCAGGGCGATATCCGCCGCGATCTCCGCGCGGCCCGCCGAGCCACGCGGCACAAAGCGGACAGTGTAGGACGGCGGCGTGGTCAGCTGATTCTCCTCGACTTTGTACTGGATGGACATAGCAGTTCTCCGTGAAGGTTAGGGCAGGTGATGGCAAGATGCTGATGCCGGACACATCAGTATAAAGAGCCGCGCACTTTTTAACAAGCAGACAGTGCGCTGAAGTACCAGCATGGTGACACTGAGGGAGTCACCATGGTGATACCTGGCGAATCAGCATGGTGACTCGGCGGGTATCACCATGCTGGTACCGGGCGAGTCACCATGGTGACACCCTACCGCCGCCGTAGGTTGGGGTGAATGCGGCGGGATTCTTTGGCCTACTGTCTGATGCAAGGAAAGAGGAAGGCACGGTCGGCTTCTCCACAAAACCGCTTGTATTCTCAGAAGGATGGTGGCAAAGTTACGTTGCAATACATCTCCGCCTGCTGCCCAGGCCCATCGTATCATTCTTACAAGGAGGACAGAATGAGAGCACTGTTGAAGCATGTACTTTTCTTGATAGCGCTGCTGGTGGCTGGCACGGCCCATGCTAGTTTGCAGCAGGTGGGCAAGGTTGGCTTCTCCCCTGGCGAGGCTTTTTATATCAGCCTGGCGATAGACAGCAGCGGTACGCCCTATGTCGCCTATTCGGACGGAAGCAAAAACAGTAAGACCAGCGTAATGAAGTTCAACGGCACGAGCTGGGAGCAGGTGGGCAAGGCAGGCTTCTCCCCTTGCATAGCCTCTTACACCAGTCTAGCCATAGACAGTAGCGGCACACCCTATGTTGCCTATAGAGACGCAGCCAACGGCAGCAAGGCCAGCGTGATGCGGTTCAATGGCACAAGCTGGGAACAGGTGGGCAAGGCAGGCTTCTCCCCTGGCATAGCCTCTTACACCAGTCTAGCCATAGACAGTAGCGGCACACCCTATGTTGCCTATAGAGACGCAGCCAACGGCAACAAGGCCAGCGTGATGCGGTTCAATGGCACGAGCTGGGAGCAAGTGGGCAAGGCAGGCTTCTCCCCTGGCGGGGTCGAGGACATCAGCCTAGTGATAAACAGCAGTGGCACACCCTATGTCGCCTATTCGGACGTGGCTAACGGCAACAAGGCTAGTGTGATGCGGTTCAACGGGACAAACTGGGAGCAAGTGGGGGCAGCAGATTTTTCCCCTGACGTAGCCTATTACACTAGCCTGGCCATAAATAGCAGCGGCACGCCCTATGTCGCCTATAGGGATATGGCCAACTCCGGCGAGGCCAGCGTGATGCGGTTCAACGGCGCAAGCTGGGAGCAGGTAGGCGAAGCGGGCTTTTCCTCCCCTGGTTGTGCCTCTTCCACTAGCCTGGCGATAGACAGCAGCGGTACGCCCTATCTCGCCTATAGGGACGGCTCCGACGGCAAGGCTAGCATGATGCGGTTCAACGGCACAAACTGGGAAAAGGCGGGTAAAGACCGCTTCTCCTCTGGCGATGTCTGGTTCATCAGCTTGGCCATAGACAGCAGCGACATGCTCTATCTCGCCTATATGGACGAGGCCAATGGTGATAAGGCCAGTGTGATGAAGTTTGTCTATGATACTGATGGCGATGGCATTGCTGATGATGCGGACAACTGCCCGCTGGCCGCCAATCCTGGTCAGGAGGACACAGATGGCGACGGCGCGGGCGATACATGCGACAACTGTCTGCTTGTCGCCAATGCCAACCAGAAGGACACAGACAGGGACGGCACAGGTGATGCCTGCGACCTGGATGACGACAATGATGGCGTGCCGGATGCCACAGACAACTGCTCGCTCATCGCCAACCCTGATCAGAAGGACAGCGACAACGACGGCAGGGGCGATGCCTGCGACATGAACCTGGATCCTATCTACAAGCTGCTGCTGTAGAGATAGCCCCGTAGGGGCAGGCCCCTGTGCCTGCCCTGCAAGCAAGAGGGCGAACACAGGGGTTCGCCCTTACGTTTAGCCAGCATCCTACCTCTTCCTCACCGCATTCGCATGCGCCGGAAAGCCCTCGTAGTCGGCAAACTGCATGGCCACGTCCTTCAGGCTGTCGTAGCCCTGCTTGGACATGTAGCCAATGGACGAGCGTTTGAGGAAGTCAAAGACCGTGACACAGGAGAAGGTGCGGGCAAAGCCGCCGGTCGGCAGGATGGCGTTCACGCCGAGGGCGTAGTTGCCGACCGTGATCGGCGTGTGCTGGCCGAGCAGTATCTCGCCCGCATTGCGGATCTGCGCCAGTAGCAGCATCGGCTCGGCGGTCAGCACCTCCAGATGCTCCGGGGCGAAGTCGTTGACAAAGGCGATGGACTCCGCCAAGTCTTTGCTGAGGACTATGCCGCCGTAGTTGCCGAGCACAGTCGTGCAGAACTCCCGCCGCTTCTCCGGCAGATCAGCAATCAAGTCCGGCAGCAGAGCCTTCACCTTGTCCGCCAGCTCGCGTGCGTGCGTGACTAAGAGGGCGGTGGAGTCCGGGCCATGTTCAGCCTCAATCAGCAGGTCAAGGGCGGCGATGCGCGGGTCAGCCTGCTCGTCGCAGAGGATGATGGATTCGCTGGGGCCAGCGGGCGTGCCCACGTCAATGCGGCCATAGAGCAGCCGCTTGGCCGCCGACACATAGGCGTTGCCAGGCCCGATCACCTTGTCCGCCTTCTTCACCGTCTCGGTGCCGAAAGCCAAGGCGGCAATGGCCTGCGCCCCGCCGACTTTGTACACCGTCTTGATGCCGCAGACTCTGGCTGTAAAGAGCGAGGCATCATCCACTGTGCCTTCAGGCGTGGGCGGGGTGCAGATGACGATCTCCGGCACGCCCGCAATCACCGCCGGAATGCCGAGCATGAGCATGACCGAGGGGAAGGAGCCTTTGCCGCGCGGCACGTACAGGCCCACCGAAGTGATCGGCGTGATCTTCTCGCCCGCAAGGATGCCCTCGCTGATCTCAGTGAACCACATCTCCTCCGGCATCTGCGCCTGATGGAACTTGCGGATGTTGACCGCTGCCCGCTCGATCACCGCTTTGATCTCCGGCTCCAAGTTGCGTTCGGCCCGCTCGAACTCCGCCTCAGTCACCTGAATGGCTGTGGGGTCAAGCGTCACCTTGTCAAACTTGGCGCAGAACTCGACCAGTGCTTGATCGCCGCGCTCCTGCACCGCCTTGATGATGGGCCGCACAGTCTCCTGAAAGCCCTCGATGTCCAGCTCGGAGCGGCGCAGGATTCTCGCCTTGTCTGCGGCGGTGAGTGTGTTCAGATCGTAGGTGTTGATGTGCATGGTGTTCCTTTATCGTTGCTGCCGGAGATAGTCTGCATAGACATCGGCAAAGTGTTTGGTCTGCGCCAAGATGCCCACTTCATGCTTCTCCGGTGAGAGGGTGGAGAGTATGCGGAAGCATGATACTGCTTCAGGCAAAACTAAAGCGCAGCAGAAGGTTTGTCAATGGGATTGTTGCGGTGCTGCGGGGAGAACTTCTTGCAGGGTGCTAAGGAGGGAGGTATGTTGGGGATGCACGAATGTTGGAGTTCTGTAGAAACTATAGAACCACTTGTTTGTTAGGCATATTTCTAAGAAAGGAGAATAAATGGAATTCGGAACGATTCAAAATGTCTCGCTGCGCGATGCGTGGCCTGGTGAAGCCACACATTTCACGCCATGGCTCGCACAGAACCTCGGAGTGCTTGCAGATAAGCTCGGAATGGATCTGGAGTTGGAATCCACAGAAGCATCAGCCGGTGACTTTTCAGCAGATATCATTGCGAGAGACCTTTCCACGAACAAGTTAGTGGTTATTGAGAACCAATTCGGTACTACTGATCACAAGCATCTTGGACAGTTGATCACCTACTCTTCAGTCCTAAATGCAGGTGTGGTGGTCTGGATAGCAGAGACAATTCGGCCTGAGCATAAGTCTGCGATGGATTTTCTGAATCAAAATCTCCGCGAAAGTTTGCGTCTCTACGCTGTGGAAGCATCGATTATCCGTATTGACGATTCTAAACATGCCTTTGTACTCAATGTTGTGTCATTGCCGACCGAGGCACCAGTTCTAGCTGGGGAAAACAGTCAGCAGACATCGGAGACTAAGGAAAGATATCGCACCTTCTTTCAAGGACTAATTGATGAACTCAGAGAGCGGCATCGTTTTACAAATGCACGAGCTGGGCAGCCTCAGAATTGGTATACGTTCTCCTCAGAGAATTCTAAGATATTTAAATATAGCACTAGCTTTGCTCAAGGTGGGAGAGTTAGAGTCGAAGTATATATCGATACAGGTGATAAGACTAAAAATGAACATGTCTTCGACTGCTTGGCAGAACAGCGGGAAGCAATAGAAGCCCAATTCGGGGCTTTAACTTGGGAACGTCTGGATACCAAGAGGGCATGTCGTATAGCTGTCTATCGAGACGGGGGCATTGATGATGAATCTGAAATACTCGTGGAAATCAAGAGCTGGATCGTCAAGAATTTGCTCCTCTTCAAGAAAGTGTTTCCAGAATACATCAATAGGTGTACAGCGTAACCGGTACTGTATCAGGGTTAGTTTTGCAGGACTGGAGATTTCAATGCACGGCACTAGTTAACCTAACTATGGAGAGCAAGGCACTCCCCCAACCTCTCCAGCCGAGGAAGCCAAAAGAGACACTACGGTGTCTCCCTCAAGAGATACCATAATGACTCCATAGGAGTCAGCAGAGTATCTCATATAGAGTCATTAGAGTGTCTCCACCAGAGTCACTCTAATGACTCCACTGGAGTCAGCCTAGTGACTCCACCAGAGTCAGCGTAGTGTC
>NZ_JBLWEO010000027.1:0-10684 GCF_048287395.1 Candidatus Electronema sp. PJ
ACCCGGATGACCCGCTGCCAGCGGGCAACGACATGCTCCAAGTCAATGTGCGCGTGTCCCAGGTTTATGTCAAAGAGGTGCGGCATCTCGGCAAACTGGAACGCGTAGCGGCAACAGAGAAGGCTCCGATGATCAGCTCCGCTGAGGACACTCTGCTCAAGCTCGATGATGTGCTTAACCCGGCAGGCGTGCTGCTGCTCACTGGCACTGATCTTGCTGCTGATCCGCCGAGCGCAGGCAGCGTGGTGCTTGAGGGAACCCGGAACGGCAGTGCCGTGCAGACGCGCCTGCTGCGGGTCGGGCCAAGCGAGATACTGCTCATGCCGGATATTCCGGCGCAGGATAATCCCTGGAACAACGAATATACCGTCACAGTCAACGCCCGCTACAGCGAGCACGGCACGCCGCGCACCGGCACATACAGCCGTAAGCTGCGCACTCCGCTGACTGTGCCGCTGTCCGTGGAGACCGGCATTCTCAGCGGCGATGCTGCCGAGCCGTTGGCCAGCGTCACTGGCGGCACCGCAACAGCCAATGAGCTGCTGCGCATTCAGGCCCTGGTTGACAGCCGCACCGGCCAGCTCACCTTGCGCCTGCTTGATATGCAGGAAGGCGGCAGAGCAGGCGCGGCGGTCGCAGTGACCACAGAGACTGCCTACGTGCTGCCCGGCTTCAGCGGCTCGGCAGTGCAGTCGCTTACTGTTACGGTCGAGAATCTGGCCGACCTGATCAGTCTGACAAGGGACAACTACGGCAGCAGGCTGGTGGATATATTGGATATGAAGCTGTAAGACAGCACGGTAGGGCGCAGTTCCCCGCGCTAACACCAATAACAACGCCCCGCTTTTCAGGAGAAAGCATCTGCCTGCTATCACCTTCCTGCATTTTGTGCTACAGTACCGCCAGATACGAGCTAGGCTGACAGTAAAGCAGCCAGGCGGCGCAGTTCACAACCAAAAGTGAGGAGGAGTTTATGGCAGAGCAATGCGCAAAAGAGCCGAGACAGGCGTGGATCACCACCTTTGCGGGCATGGCGGTCAACCTGTGCCTGGGAATACTCTATGCTTGGAGCATGTGGTCAGCAGCCCTGACGCATGGTAAGGCAGGCGAGCCGATGGGTGGGCTGAATGAGGGCTGGAACTACCTGAGCAATGCCCAGGCTGCCACGCCTTTCTCCATCTGCATGATCACCTTCGCCCTGCTGATGATTCCTGGTGGCCGGATTCAGGACAAGGTTAGCCCCCGCTTCGCTGCCACCTTGGGCGGGCTGCTCCTTGCGGTTGGCTGCATTGTTGCGGGCCTGATGCAGAGCTACCTTGGTCTGATCATCGGCTTTGGTCTGCTCGGCGGCATGGGCATGGGTATCGGCTATGCTGCACCCACGCCAGCGGCCCTGAAGTGGTTTGGTCCGCACCGGCGTGGCCTGATCGCTGGCCTGGTGGTGGGCGGCTACGGCGGTGCAGCTTTGTACATCAGCCCGTTAGCTGAATACCTGATCGGCAGCTACGGCATCTCCAAGAGCTTCATCTATCTTGGCATCTTCTTCGCCACCGTGGTAGTCATTGCTGGGCAACTCCTGAAGACCCCGAACGAGGTCTATCCTGACGGCTCCTATGTGCCGCCCGCGCCCAAATGCGCCCGCTCTACTATGGTGGCAGGCGCAGCCACTAAGCACGACTGGCGCGCCCGCAAGATGCTGCGCACCTGGCAGTTCTATGCTCTGCTCTTCATGTTCATCCTGACCACCCAGTCTGGGATGCTGATCATTGCCAATGCCGCAGGCCTACTCAAGACTGCTGGCTCCCAGATTGCCTTCTTTGCTGACAACGCCTGGTTGATTGTTGCCTATGGCGGTTTGGTCAACGCCTTGGGTCGGGTGGGCACGGGCTTCTATTCTGACAAGATAGGCCGGGCCAACACCTACACCATGAACTGCATGGTCTCAGCAGCTTGCCTGCTGCTGGTGCCTTATGCGATGAAGACGCAGAACATTCTGCTCCTCTTCATCGTCATTGGCAACGCCTATTGGCAGTACGGCGGCGGTCTGGCCCTGATGCCGCTCTTCACCGGTGACTTTTACGGCGCAAAGAATCTCGGCACCAACTACGGCCTGGTCTTTATTGGTTGGGGGCTGGGCTTCTTCATGGCCAAGCTGGGCGGGATTATCAAAGACCTCACGGGCAGCTTGGACTATGCCTTTTACATCTCGGCAGGCCTGCTGGTGGTTGGGGCGATGCTAGCGCAGGTGGTGAAGAGACCGACCTGGGCGGAGGAGAAGGCAGCGGGGTGAGCTTTGCCACTCCATCAGCAACCTTGCTTTATTCTTTTCAAGCCGGGCGAGAATTCCCAGCCCGGCTACCTGCCGCTTACGGAGACAGCATACTGTCTCCCACAGAGATAGCCTGCTGTCTCCGCAAGAGACACTACGCTGTCTCCCTAAGAGATAGTATGCTGCCTCTTGTAGAGTCACTACGCTGTCTCTTCATTTCTCACTGCCTGAGGCAGAACAACCCAGCCCACTTTTCAATATTACCTCTCATAGGCGTAGGGTGGCATCACGGTCTATTCTTTACATGTTTAAATAGCAGCCCTGTTGGTGAAGACTTTCGGGCGCGTTCTTCGGCATTTATTTCAGTAAACTTCGTCTTAATGTCTTTAAGATTTGGTAATCCTATCATGCCAAGCACCACTGATGCTACACCGAGGTTCAGGTTCCCGGTGAGAGTAGCAGTAACCGCTATAGTGCCATTTGCAACGAAACTGCCAATATCGAATCCATAAAGCTTCAGCTTTTTCTTCTTTGCCTCAAGCAGTGTTCTTTGGTGCTCGCGGAATGCGTTGTCAATGTTCTCTACTACTTGATCGGCGGTGCGGAAATAGTTGCTTGGATTAACCCCGACAAGTTCAGCTATACCGTGGCCCAGTATTCCTCGAACTTCCTCTGCAAGACCTCTTCGACGAATCTCCAAAACAGTTTCTGGCGGAACTTTACCTAGCCATGCCAAGTTGTTTTCGCTTTCAGTAACAAGGGCGCGGGCGATATGCATACTTTGATCATGTCGTTCATTGATTGACTGTGTTGCTGCGTTATATTCCAGAAGCCACGTGTAATAGAGCCAAGAGGTCTCTGCATTGATCAACGGGGTTCCTCCAAAGCGCAACGCCTTCTCCTGAGCGGCGAGTGCTTGAGGCATCCGACTGAGGCATGTATTCAATACATGGTGGCCGACAATTTCTTGGTCGAAGCCGGGTATTCCAAAGGGATACTCAGATATTACACCGAGTAATTGCGCACGTGGGTTTTGATCCCACTCAGTAGAGAACAGGAATCTGTCAGCACCTTTGAGTTCAGCCAGCACTCGATCAACAGTAGTCAAGCTGTCGCAAAAGTCCTTGAGATGCTCAAGTGAATCGAAAACCCGACCAAAGAGATACTGAGCATGTTTCAACATTGCAGGCTCGGCTCTCACTACCAGATGCTCTAAACTAGACCTGTCTATGTCATCGGTATTCGGAAGCACTAAGGCTATCGGTGGATTTATGTCAGCTATCGCCACCTCCCGATAGGACATAGCTGTAAGGGTATGCTTCATAAACATTTCAGCGAAATCGTGGTCTGGCATAACCTTCAGCAAAGGGGCAATGCGCATGATTGGACACGGCAAAATGATGGTGTCTATGTACAGTCCTGCGGTAGAGACTGCATTCTCCCAATAGGAGGGGAACAAATCACCCGCAAACGTCGCCTTGAGTTGCCGTCCATCTTGGAGATGATATGCGCCTGCATTACCAACAGTTTGCCAGAACTCCTTTAAAGATTCGTCAATCTCAGGAACTACTGATATAATCTGTTCGACAAATTCTGAGTCCTGAGCCATCATCCTTGCAGCTTGTACTGGTGTCGCTCCCGCTTTGGTCATCTGTTCGTAGAGCCATCCAAACTCACGGAAGAGGAAAGAAAAGTAGGTCTCTTGAATCTGCGCCAGACTTACGGAACTTTTTGCCGCCTCTCTCTGTTTCATGCCCAAAATAGCCAAGGTTGCAGCTCGGATGCGTCCATCAACTGAGCTTGGATCAACCAAACCATCTGGGCGGAGGCGTACTGCGGACCAACTTCGCATGAAATCGTCAACGAGGTGTGATGCAAAGTGTATCTTTCCTGCTTCGATCTGCTCTTTGAGCAGGAACACTCTGTCTGTGAGATCCTGAACTTCTTCAGTGAACGTTCTTGACGACATTGCCTACTCCCTTATTTTTTACAGACTAATGATCGCTTCAATTATGCTAAACGGAAAAATAACAATCTTCCCTATGCCATGCAAGGACTTTAACTGCTCCTCCCATCCAAACAATCCCGCACCATCCCTCCCGGCAGCACGTCTTGAATCCAACTCCATAGCCCACACCATTACCAAAGCACAGCCTATGCTCTTGCAGAGGCGCAGGACATCCTCTAGCAAAAACGCCCTGCACCGCAGGATTGACAACAATTCCATTGACAAATCATCTGGCGCGTTTTAGTTTTGTCGTGATGCGCCACGACCTTCCTTCCTTTCCTTTCACCGGAGAACAATCATGGAGACTATTCAATGGCGGCCTGAAGTGAATCCCCTGACCACTCCCCCATCTTACCGCATTCAATTCGTACCGCGCGGCACTTCCGGCTATGAGGAGATGGCCGCTGACATCGCTGCTACGAATCCGAACTTCACCGAGGATATGATCAAATCCCTTGGCCCACTGATGATGTCCTGGATTCAGAATCAGCTGATCAATGGCAGGCAGGTGACATTGCAGGATGCCTTCAGCTTCCATATCTCCTTCAGCGGCAAGCTGGACAGCCCGGATGATCCACTGCCGGAGCGTGACGATCTGCTTCAGGTCAATGTGCGGGTATCCCAGCCTTTTGTGAAAGAGATCAGGCATAAATGTAAACTTGAGCGGCTGCCCATGCTTGCGAAGCTACCAGTGATCACCTCTACTGAAGACACTAAGCTGAAGCTGGCTGATGTGCTGTATTGGGCAGGTGTGCTCAAGATGACCGGCAGCAACCTGGACTTTGATGAGAGCAACCCGAATTGCGGCTGCGTCATTGCAGGAACATGGACTGGCGCAACTCGGCAGACCACGTATGCCTCGATCTCCAACAGTACTGTTCTCTTGGTGCCAGACATTCCAGGGCAGAATGAGTCCTGGAAGAATGAATATACGCTTACCCTCACTACCCAGTACAGCGAACACGGCACATTGCGTAGTGGCACCTGCCGCCGTAAACTGCGCAGCCCGCTGATTGTGACAAGCCTTAGCCCGGAGCAAGAGACAGGTATCCTCACAGGTGGTGGCACAGCCACAGCCGCTTATGTGAGTATCATCGGCGGCACAGCGACGGCCAATGAGATGCTGCGCATTCAGGCAGTTATTGATTCCCGTACTGGCCAGCTGCTGCTCAATTTGCTCGACATGCAGGAAGGCGGTAGAGCAGGTGCGACAGTCGCCGTCACCACCAATGAAGAATACAACTTGCCAGGCTTTAGCGGCTCTGGCGTGAGCAACCTTATCATCGCGGTGAACAACTATGACGCACTGCTTGATCTAACCCGCAACGGCTATGCAAGCAGGCTGGTGGATATTTTGGATATAAGAATAGCCTAAGCAGGTGGGCTGGACTACTATGCCTTATACATCTCAGCAGGACTGCTGGTAGTCGGAGCGATACTGGCGCAGGTGGTGAAAAGGCCCATGTGGGCGGAGGAGAAGGCGGCTGTGTAAGGAAGGAGGGGCAGCTTAACCTACGCAGCTGCCCCTGGACTGCGGTGTTAGTGCTCAGGCCGCATGAGCGTGTTGCGCTGCGTGGGTATGATGCTGCCAGAACGGGGCCTTTTCCTTCTTTATTCTGATGATTCTGGAGAGACCGTAGTTAACGGTTCGCACCTCGACATCGGCATATCCCATCCTATTCAGGTGCTGAATGTACTTGTCCATCGGGAAATAGACTCGGAAGCCGAGCTTCCTCTCTACCCGTTGGAGGAAGTCGTAGTCAGCAAATTTCCGCAACGCTTTGCGGTCACTGAAGTGATTAATGATGATCACCTCACCGCCTTCCTTGCACACGCTGATGGCCTTGTCTAGCAGCACCTCTGGGTTTGGCGTAACAGAGAGCACATACATAATGATCACCTTATCAAACTGATTCGGTGCGAAAGACATCTCCTCAGCATTCTCAATCTTGAGCTGGACATTAGTCAGCGAGTAGCGGTTAACCCGTTCCTTGGCCTTTTCCAGCATCTCTTTGGACAGATCAATGCCAATGATGTCCACAGTCCGTGGATATTTCGTTAAACTGATTCCTGTCCCCACGCCAACTTCCAAGACCTTCTCGTTGCCGTTAAGGGAAATCATCTTCATGGCTTCATTGCGCCCGTTCTCAAAAACCAAGCCAAATATCTTGTCGTAAACAGCGGAGTACTGATTGTACACCTTTTCTATGCTCTGCTTGTTCATAATCAATAGCTCATCGGACGGATTTTACCGCCCTGCTAATATGTTAACGGTCTCACAGTCTTACCCTACAAGCAGGCAGACTGCCTTTTCCCCTATTTCTGCACATGAGATCTCTTGTGCAGGCCAAAAAGTCAACAAGAAGGGTTGAGAATATTCTTTTTTTGCTCGTTTGCCAAGGAGTTTTGTTTGGCAAAACAGGAGTCCTGTCGACTTAGAAAGGAATCTTGCTCGGCAGCAGAGAAGTTTGGCCGAGTAACAAAGGAGTCTGGCTCGGCCACAAAGGAGTTCTGCCGACTTGCAAAGGAGTTGGAGTCGGCAGAACTCCTTTGCGGCTCAACAGGCAAGCAGTTTGGCCAAGCCGAACTCCTTGCCTGCCGAGTACAACTCCTTGGCAAATCAGCCGTACTCTTCCCTGGCTTTGTTGCACACGTGACCAGCTCGCAAAAAGAGAACTCATAACTCTTTTGTTGAATTAGACAGGAGATCTGATTTCTTTTGCTGGACCAATACCATCTCGCCACTGCCAGTCAGTTTTCCTGGCGCAAGCCCCTGCCGTTGCGTGAGATGCTTGGCCACCTCAGCGCATTTGACCGTGAAGAGAAAGAAGATCGGCGCAGGCACCTCGGACAGGGTTTCAAAGTTGCCCATGCCTTTGCTGATGACCAGGTCTGCTGCCTGGAAATGTGCGCAGAACTCTGCGCTGCACTGATCGAGCGGGGTGCCAGGGCAGGCTGTGCCGTTGCTGATCACCGGACAAAGGCTATCCAACCCGCAGAAGCTAACATCGGCTAACGTTGCGTCATTGATGATTGGGAAGCCCCGCACCGCTGCGGTGACTTGGCAGCCGAGCTGCTGGAGCTGCTCTATCAGCAAGGCATCAAAGACGATCTCGCCACAGTTATCGTAAAGATACAATACAGTGCGCCCTCTGCTGATTGCCTCCTGCAAGGCCGGATAGTCATCAATGACAAAATCCTGCGCAAAACAATCTTGCATGGTCTGGGCGGCATCAAAGACATGCTGGGCTGCATAGTCGATGATATTGCCGCCAACCGCCGCTTGCACAGCTGCCCGGAGAGGCTCGCCCGCCTCTTCAATCCGCGCTCTTATCGCCTCCCGCAAAGACAGGGCCAGCTCATTGCTTTCTCGTTTGACCTGCGCAAAGGGATCATCCGTTTTCAATATCTCGGCAAAGGCTGCGTACAGGGCAACGGCGTTTTCTGGTGGTGATAAATCAGTGTTAACGTCGGCGATGAACCGCCCAGCCTCATCACAGAGTTGCCGCTGCACGGTCAAGTCAGCTCCTGCCAGCTTGCCAACCGTGCGAGCCTGCTTCATAAAGCAGGGCAAGCAGTCAAGACTCGTGCGCATGATCGTGGTTCATCTTGTTCTGGATGAGGAGATACTCATTCCGCACATTACCCAGGGCGGCGAAAACATGCTCACGGCTGCCAGGCAGCTGCGCATACATCTGCTTCAGGAGATTCCTGATCTCTGTTCGCCGGGTCTGCTCTGTTAATGGGCAGCTTGACAGCACGGCCTTCAGGCCCAGCCTTGTGCCGATACCGCAGATTTCCTCCTTGGTCAAATAGGCCAAGGGGCGGATGAGAGCCAGTTTGCCGGAGAACAGCACCTGCTTCGGGCGCATCGTGCTGATGTTACCACCAGAGGTCAGGTTGATGAAGAAGGTTTCTACTAAATCGTCCCGGTGATGCCCCAAAGCCAGCGTGCTCAAACCCTGCTGCCGGGCGCATTCAAAAAGCTGCCGCCGTCGATTGCGGGCACAGCTATGGCAGATACCAGCTGGATCCATACCCTCCACAAAAATCACCTGCTGCTCTGCTGGCAATATCCAGCAGGGGATGCCGAAGGACGCCAGCTGTGCTGCCACCTGCCTTGCCCTGTCGCCGGGTTGCCTGTCTTCCGCAGGCTGCATGTCAATGTGTACCGCCTGCACTTCATAGTTAATGGGAGCCTTTCTGCGCCAATCATGCAGCAGCCAAGCCAGCACCAGCGAGTCAATCCCGCCAGACACCGCGATCAGCACCCGGTCGCCAGCAGCTAGCATCCCGTAATCCAGCATAGCCTGAGCTACGCGCCGGTTCTCCCCAGCAGAGAGGACACTTTTCACGTCAGACCGCAGGCGTTATTTCTTTTCGGCAAGATATGGGCAGTCATCCAGTCGCTCGTGCAGCCCCTGTGTCAGGAGCCGTTCGACTGTCACCCAGGCAAAGGAGTTTTCAGCACTCTGGCGGAACGTCAACAGGTTGTTGAGCAGCGGCTCCTGCTCCTGGTCAAAGTTACCCCGGCAGAGAGCAGTCCCATCCGGCAGGGCCAGCAGTCGGTAGGTGAAGGCTGTCGCCGCAGGTTCCTTGGCCGTATATTCACCGCCGAGCCGCTCTTTGTACCGGTACAAGGTGGTTTCCAGCACTGCATTACAGCCCGCTTTTTCTGCTGTCGCCTTGACTCCGGCCAGCGACTGTCTCGGCTTGCCTGGTTCAACTAGTTCCTCGCTGATCATACGAATATCCGTTCTACTACCAAAATACTCGCGCAACGCCTTGTTCATGACAACCACACCCTCGGCCAAAGCCTTTTCTTCTTCTTTTTCTTCTGTCGGGTTGCGGTCAAGATCAGAACCCCGGACTGCGGGCAGGACTGCCGCACAGCTTAGAGGGAAATCGGGCATGTTAGGTGTATCTGTTTTCCCCCCGGCGCAGCCACTAACAGCTAGCAGCAGCCCAGCGGTGAAAATGCGCAGCATCGTATTCATCCTCATCCTCCTTTTGTCTCGCACCTTGTTTGCCGAGCAATAATATTCCGGCGGCCTGCGCTTGGCAAGAATTGCTTGACTGGCCAGTGTTTTTTCTTTTTCAGAGCGAAGAAAAAAACGGAATTGTATTTTTCCTGTTGACAGCGTGATCAAAATTTTGATATAGTTGCGTCGTTTCCAAGAGCGGGAATAACTCAGTGGTAGAGTGCAACCTTGCCAAGGTTGAAGTCGCGAGTTCGAATCTCGTTTCCCGCTCCACTTGAACAACGCAAGGTTCGGACGCTGTTCGAACCTTTTTTTATTACACATTGAGGCGCGTGCAATGAAAACGTATTATACGCCGGTGGATGAGATCGACCGCAAATGGTTTGTTGTTGACGCGGACGGCAAGGTGCTTGGCCGCCTCGCTACGGAGATCGCTGACCGGCTGCGCGGCAAGCATAAACCGACCTTCTGCAATTTTCAGGACAACGGTGATTTCATTATTGTTGTCAATGCTGAACGGGTACATCTGACCGGCAAGAAGTGGAGCGACAAAATCTACTGGCGGCATACCGGTTGGCCGGGCGGCATTAAAAGCCGTACAGCCAAGGACGTGCGGGAGAAGTCCCCAGAAGACCTGATCATGATGGCCGTCAAAGGAATGCTGCCACATAACAAGATGGGCGCAGCCCAGCTCAAGAAGCTCAAGGTTTATGCTGGAACTGAGCATCCCCATCAGGCCCAGCAACCCGAACTCCTCGACATCAAATAAAGAGAGCATCATGGCAAACGAGCAGACATACGCCACCGGCAAACGGAAAAGCGCGGTCGCCAGAGTGTGGATCACACGCGGCACAGGCAGCGTAGCGGTCAACAAGATGACCCCTCAGGAATATTTTGGCAACATCTTCTTCGAGCCGAAAGTTGCCCAGCCCTTTGCGGTCACAGAGACGGCGGAGCAGTTTGATGTCAAGGCCACAGTGCAGGGCGGTGGTAAGGTGGCCCAAGTCGATGCGCTAGTGCATGGCATCTCCAAGGCTCTCCAGACCCTGAATCCCGAGCTGCGCGATGCGCTGAAGAAGGCCGGTCTGCTGACCCGCGACTCCAGAGTGAAAGAGCGGAAGAAGTACGGCCAACGTGGTGCCCGCGCGCGCTTCCAGTTCTCCAAGCGTTAAGAGCGGAACTACGTCTCAGGTTGTAGCAACAACACATTGCGGGGGAATAACGAACGGCTTCGTTATTCCCCTTTTTTATTGCCCATATCAGAGGAATCTATCTGCTGGATGACAACCTATCTCAAAAAACGGAGCAGAATAATTGAACAGGCGAGCAGTAAAAAAGCCAAAAAATTGTCAGCATGTCGGTCATATCGAACAACCAGCCGCCTGAAGTTTTGAAGCCAGGCGAAAAGCCGTTCAACTTTCCAGC